>JAGOJO010000080.1 GCA_017995075.1 Bacteroidia bacterium
AGAAACCACTGACCAGCTATATGCACCGCCAGAGGACTTCTTCACTTTTAAAACCATTGTAATCGGCAATCGACGGCCTTTATATAAAACATGGCCATCTACCCAGGCATACCAGTAATTATTCTTGTAATCGAGAAATTGCGGGCGTAATGAGTCTGTAACCTGCCGGATAAAAGATACTTTACCGGAGTCCGTCATAAATCCCGGATCTTCTCTGTTAAAAAGTGATACAATCCATTGCTGCCGCGACATCGATTTTTCAGGATAATTCGCAGCCAGATATGCCGTCAACTCCGTATTTTGTTCGCCATTGAACCGCTCAAAAAAATCATCGATACTTTTTATCTTAAAGGCTACCCAATCAGTGAAATCCTCTTCTGTTGTTTGAGCAAAAGAGCTAAAGCAAAAGGCCATCACCAATATGATCAAAAGAAATAGACGCACAGCAGTAAATATTATCTGCGTTCTGAAATGGCCATATCACCTAAAAACACATCCCATTCATCCACCAAATTCCCATTCACAATTTTCTGGTATTTTGAGATAACAATCGTCAGATTTCTTTCAATTTTATCCTGATAAACCGGTATTCCGTCAATATATCCAGTAAATCTCTGTTCGAAAGTTACATAGCCATAATACTTGCCATCGTTGCCTTTTTTAAATTTAGAAGTGTATTGAAAGTTGGCCCACTCTACTTTTACCTCTGTGTAGGGCAATTGCTTCAGCCGGTTGAAATAGACTCTGACTTTACGGTTTTTAGAGGTACTTGTGGTTAAGCTGGACACGGTGACGGTTCTCTCTTCACTGTCGAATAGCCCCACTGCCAATTCTATAGCCTGAGTTGCTTCGGTGGTAGAAGTTGACTTATTACTAATAATGTCAATAAAGTTCTTAAGCTGCTCCACTTTATTTTCGCCTTTCTTTCTCAAACGATCCATTTCGGTATCTGAAAGCTCCGTTTCTGCCGCCTTCTCTTCGGCTGTTTCACCGGGCAATCCTTTACAATTTGCACTTTCACATTTCACACCAATTAACCATTGTCCGTTTTTACAATTGGCTTCAGTGGTATTGCTGCATTCATCATCCGGATTATCCGGACAGCATGCCCACATAGGCTGGGGTTCTGTGGAATCCGGCGCAGGCGTAATCCCGGCCTGAACCTCCTTATTTGTTTCAGTATTTTCTGCAGTTGAAACCGGTATTGATTCCTCACATTTCACACCTTCTCCTTTGAAAACCCCATTTTGAGTTGAACAGATGTGTTCTGCAAGATACATACAGGATCCATCCGGTAGTAAGCATGCCCCGGTCTTAATTACTACCGGTACTTCAACCAGCACTAATGGTGTTTCTGGCTTGGGTTCAGGTTTAGGTGGCGGTGGTGAACATGCGATTGCATCACATTTTACCCCTTCTTGCCAAGACCCACTTCTGTTTTCACAAATAGTGCGAGTTAACTCTTCACAATGGTTGTCTGGCAGACAACAAGACCCCAACGGCCCATTATTTTCAGCGGGATCCTGAACATCAAGGGCCGTCAAAAGGCTATCTTTCCAATCAGTTAATGATAGGGGAGGAAATTGCATGGTATCTAACATTCCCCTTAATATCCCAATAGCTTTCAAGTAGCCATCACGTGAACGTAAATTGGTTTCATGACAAACATTATTGAGCGCTTTAATTATTTTCTCATCATCAAACTTTTGCTCATAATTAAGGGGACAAGCAACTTCTGCTAACTGCGCTTCGCTGCTTTTCGGAATTAACCCTGTAAACAAGATAAATAGAACCAGATATCTAAATAACATATTTTAAATAATTGAACAGTTGATTAGGTTAGATTTAGGACAAATATAACGATCCAATATTATATTCCAAATCATTGTATTTAAAAAAGCACTATATTAGCCTCTCTGTTTTGTCATTTATGTTAAATAAACCATCCATTCCATCCGCACCAAAACCGAATGCGGGTATGCTCATTGGTGTAGCTCAGTCTCCAATGAAGAAGTTCATCTTTTATCTGCTAATAATGGCATTCATCACGTCATTGCTTAGTTTGCGGTTCTTCGGAGATTATTCGAATGCTCAATACAACTTTTTATTATTTCAGGTAGTTCTGACTGGACTAGGAATCGCCCATGCCTGGTATATCCGGTATAAGTTAGGATGGTCGGAAAACATGTTACTTATAAAGCAAATAGGGTTTTCTATCATAACAGCACTAGTTGGAGCAATATTTTTTCTTTTGATTGGCAAATTCCTTTTAAACATTGGCAGCGAGCGTATAACTATGGACGAATTGCTAATCTTCGTTCCTGCCTGGCTTATCTTCCCAATTCCGTTTATGGTTGCTATGACTTTTGAAATGGCCATTCATATCCCACAGAAGAAATATAAACTATGGTTTTATACTGAAGATCAGAAATTGCCCGATTTTGATATGATCGATTTTTCAAATAGTCTGATATTAAGCTTCGAATTCCCAAAACGGTTCAACGACAACAGTGTCTCTAATTTCAAGTTTAAAGCTCCTGTAAACATGACCTTTTGTGATCTTTTTTATGGATACCTGAATGAATATAATGATAAGCACCGAGAACAACCAATCGAATTTCAGGATACCGGGGGCAAATCATATGGATGGCTCTTTTACATTAAAACTGGCAGCAAATGGAAAACGGTAATCATCGATCCGCATTTGACAGTCAGTCAAAATGGTATAAAAGAAAACTACATTATTGCACCCAAACGATATATCGTTGATTAAGCATCAAAAGTTTAAATAAATCTAATCTTAAAATTCTACTCTGCTATGTTGCCTGAATTAAAATACCTCCCGGTAAATTGGGTGGATGGGATGAAGATCAATGAGGATCACTTCAAGCAACTTGAATTATCACTGGTTGATCGTGCCCGCGATGCTGCAGGCGCAGTATTGAATGATTATAATTTCGGAATACTTAGTCCCGAAAATGAAAACGAAAAAGCCATTGATATAAAAATAGCTGTTGACCAGGCTAAACTAATCAGCGCACACTTAATAAAGTGCAGGGCATTGACAAGAGCCGGTGCCCGTATCGAGATCACTCCATCTCTTTCGAAGTCTCTGAATGTTGCCGGGACAGAGTTACAGGCTAGCTTTGATGCCACAGACCATAAAGCAAAACGCTTTTATGTGGTAATAGGAGTTGATCCTTATACTCAAACACCTACTGGACAACCAGCTAGAGATGAAGTACCTGGAAGAATCCCTTTTACCGTGCCATCTTATTCTCTGCAGATTTTACCGGAGGATCAGATTATCAATGATACAATTCCCGATTACCTGCTTCCGGTTGGACGCCTTGTTGCAAACGGGAATCGACTGGTAGTTGATTCACAATATATCCCGCCTTCTACAACTTGTATGAACGTTCCGGTGTTGCAGGAGCATTATTACAATATGGGTAATATGTTGGGGGAAATCAGTAAATCACTCCTTCAGGTCATACAGAAAATCAAAACCAAAAGCCAAAGCGGATCACTTACTTCCAATTTCAATTATATGGCCGAGAAGATTGTTTTCTTTACTGCCAATGAAATGGGACGTTACAGATGGGTATTAGCAGGACAAAGTCCTGTTTTTATGATGGAATATTTTATCCGGTTTGCATACATCATGAAAACGAGTCTTGATTGTCTTGTTGACCGTGATAAAGAAGAACTGATCGGATATATGAGTGAATGGAGCGAAGGAAATGTAGCGCAGTTTGAAAGCATCCTGATGGATGTAATCAAAAGCGAATACAATCATCTCGACATTTCTGCCACGCTACTTCCTGCAGATCGTATGATTACCATGTTTCATGCTTTATTCGCCAAACTCAGTCAGCTTGACTTCATTGGCAAACGTAAAGGAGAAGGTTCGTTTGTACGTGAGCGTGTAGTTGACGAAGAACAGGCACCAAAACCTGAAGAAAAGCCAAAGAAACGCGGCTTCAGCTTCCTTACTGATGATTCAAATTCTTAATCTGAATAATTTAAAATTATGAAACCATTAAATATTGAAGACAGAAGAAAAGCCTTTGTTCAATATCTCATCATGTATCTGGTGACAACAGGCTTGCTTATTTATGCCATTTATTTTGTTTGCGGTGTGCCTGCAAGGCAAAATGAGATTTTGGTAGAGAAAAACAAACAGTTGATAGCTACTATTTCCGCACCAGATCAATATATAAATCAACGTAATGAATTAAATACCCTTATTCTCAAATCTGATTCACTTGATGTAAATTCTTTGCGTGATGCCATTGACCGGATCCAGAGAAATAAAAATGATCTCCGGATCAGTTTTGAGAAAGATTCTGCTATTTTAGGCAATCCGCTTGCGATGTCTTATTTGAATTCAGTGGACGTAACTTACAAACTTCTGATCTGGAAATCTGAAAAGATGAAAGCGGAAAAAGACTTCACAAAGCTCACTGACAAGTATCAAAAACTTCAGAATTATGCTGCGCTATTAAGTAATCAGGTTTTAAATATGGGACAGACTCCGATACCAAAACCTCCAGGAGTTGAATAACAAATCAGGATCTTATAACACCATACCAAACCCCAACCGGCTTTCGTTGGGGTTTTCTTTTTTCATCAGCCAGTCATGAGAAGGCACTTGGACAACCAAATCTGATTCCACATGCAAAGGAACGAAGTAGCGGTGAAGTTCTTCGAGTATCCGACGGTTTCTGCCTTCCGGTACATACAGAATTATTCTGCTGGTATCTACGAGTTTCACATAAAAACGATAACATTCAAATAACTCGGACGATGACTTGCCTAATGTAAAGGATGTTGACAGCTGGAGATTTCCCAGTCCTGAATTGTTAAAAATTCCTTGCTCAGGGTCCGATGCCTGACAAAGTTCTTTCACTACTTCAATGTCATCACGCAGGATCACTGAATAAGCTGCAGACATTAGATTTAAGTCTGCCCGGATTCTGTAAATGATCGGAAAGAGGTAAAACATTATACCTTTCTGACGTTTACTTAACTGTGAGGGTAAATTCAAATACGACAACATCTCCTCATCATCCATGCTGAATGTAATTGTATCAAACAACCTTCGCTCCTGCCATTCATTCGTAATCCGTTGGCGAAAAAATTCCGTTTCAAATGCAAAAAAGAAATTACGTGCATTCTCTTCCTCAAGCGCCCGTAATTTAACCTCCTCTACCATCTGCGATACTTCTTTAAAGGCATTTGGTTTTTTACTCGGTGGATAATGGAATAAATTTTCTGGAAGTGCGTCATACAATCCCTCGCGGTTTAATCGTAAAACCTGAACGACCTGTTCATCATTTAGCTGTGTTACATCAACAGAATGGATATCTTTATCAAAACGACGGCGGAAAAGCCCAACAGGTTTAACAAATAAATCATTGACAGAAAATCTACGTACGATCAGTTCATTGACCAATACCTCAGCTCTTAGATCCAATGGAACCTCATCTAATACATTTTGAATTTCTTCGACCAGATTAATATTCTGTGTTGTCATCTTTTCAAAAATATGAAATTCTGTAATATAAATATTTGATCCCTGCTTGCTCCAAATTGTGCTTATGACTTAAACAAGGCTATATTTTGTGCGGTTTTCTAATAAAATCAATGACTACGCAATCGTACTACCATCTGTGGTTTTTTGTCCAGGTAAAAAAAGAGGATTTAATTACTATTTTAAAATTTTATTGCCTCCAAATCTTTTTTAAGAATTGGCAGATATATAGAAATAATAGTCCACACTATTTGTGGGTCAATCCCCATATAATCATGAACGATTCTGTTTCTGAAGCCACGTATACGTGCCCAATCTATATCCGGGAAACGGTCTTTGAAATCTTCAGGTAATCTTGAAGCTGCTTCACCAATTATTTCAAAGTTACGGATGATTGCATCAAATGTCTTTTCGTCTTGAAGGAATTCTTGAAGTGCAAGCCCCGAAGAATATCGTTGTATTTTGGCAATACTCTCAAGAATATCTTTAATTAGTAATTCAGGTTCTCGTTTAGACATATTGTACTTCTTGCTCAACAATTTGCTTATAGCGATCCCTTAATCCATTTTGGGAAACCAAATCAACTTTTCGCTTGAAATTAAATTCCAGGAAATTCGCAAGATCGATAAATTCAACTCCGACAGGTTCTCTGAAACAAACTAGAATGTCAATATCGCTGCTATCATTGAAATCTCCACGAACTATTGAACCAAAAACTCCAATGTTTTTTACTTTGAAGCGTTCAGTTAATATGGACTTGTTCTTTAATAAGAAGAGCTTTATTTCTTCCAGCGATTGCATATCTACAAATATAGTTAAAGTTTACCAAAATCAGCGATCATCTATTCCATCAGCCTTCATCCGTGTTCCAAACTACGCAATCATACTACCCTCTGTTGTTTTTCTGCCTGGCTGAACAAATACAAGTTTTCCATCTGCATCCTCCGCCATTAAAATCATTCCGTTCGATTCGATTCCACGGATTTTACGGGGAGCAAGATTGGCCAGCAAGGTTACTTGTTTTCCGATGATTTCTTCCGGAGAGAAATGCAATGCGATACCGGAGACAACTGTTCGCTGATCGATTCCTGTATCCAACGTCAGCTTGAGTAACTTATCGGCTTTCTCTACTTTCTCCGCTGCAAGAATGGTAGCTACTCGCAGATCCATTTTTGAAAAGTCATCGTACGTGGTGATCTCCTTAAACGGTTTTAATGCTGATGCTTCTGCCGGTGCTGTTTCCACTGCCGCGTTAGTTGTTTTTGTATTTTCCAATTTCTGTAATTGCGATTGTATAGCTTCGTCTTCAATTTTCTCGAATAACAATGCCGCTTCTCCAAGAATGTGTCCCGCTGAAAGCTGTGTATGCTGAAACGCATCCTCCCATGAACGGGCAGGAATATTGATCATCTTACGCAACTTCTCCGCGGTGAAAGGGAGGAATGGTTCACATAAAGAAGCCAATGCAGCTGTTACTTCCAATGCTACATTAAGCACAGTTGCTACATATTCCGGATTGGTTTTATGGTGTTTCCAGGGCTCTGTATCGGCAAGGTATTTATTTCCAGCACGGGCAAGATCCATCACATGCGAAAGTGCTTCTCTGAAACGATACTTTTCAATACTCTCACTCACCAGCTTCGGTGCCTGCTGAACAGCCTCCAGACAGATTTTTTCTGCTTCCAGTAATTCCCCTCTTGAAGGAACTTTGCTTTCAAAATATTTCGAGGTCAGTACGAGTGTACGGTTGACAAAATTTCCCAGAATAGCCACCAACTCATTGTTGTTTCTATCCTGAAAATCCTTCCAGGTAAAATCATTGTCCTTGGTTTCCGGTGCAGTCGCACATAATGCATACCGCAACACATCCTGCTTCTGTGGAAAATCAGCCAGGTACTCATGCAACCATACAGCCCAGTTCCGTGAGGTAGAGATTTTATCTCCTTCCAGATTCAGAAACTCATTGGCCGGAACATTATCGGGGAGTATGTAATCACCGTGTGCTTTCAGCATTGCAGGAAAAATGATACAATGGAACACGATATTATCCTTGCCGATGAAATGCACCAGCTTTGTGTCCTTGTCCTTCCAGTATTGTTCCCAGTTATTCGTCAGCGCTCTGGTAGCAGAGATATAACCGATGGGTGCATCAAACCACACATACAACACTTTACCTTCGTTACCCGGCAGCGGAACAGGCACTCCCCAATCGAGATCGCGGGTTACGGCACGTGGCTGCAAACCCTGATCGAGCCAGCTTTTGCATTGACCATATACGTTCTTCTTCCAGCTATCCTCTTTGGAGTTCATCCATTCCTGTAGCCATTCCTGCTGCATTTTATCAAGCGGGAGATACCAGTGCTTTGTTTTCCTCAAAACAGGAGGTTTACCACTCAGCTGCGAGTGTGGGTTGATCAGCTCGCGCGGACTCAGAGAGCTACCACATTTCTCGCATTGATCACCGTATGCATTCGGATTACTGCAGCGTGGACACGTACCGGTAATATACCTGTCGGCGAGGAACATATTTGCTTCCTCATCGAAATACTGTTCACTTTCCTCCTCTGTAAAAACTCCTTTTTCATACAGCGTTTTAAAAAAATCAGAAGCGGTTTCATGATGAACCTTATCCGAAGTACGGTGATAGATATCAAATGAAATTCCGAATTCCTTAAAAGCATCCCTCATGATCGCATGGTATTTGTCTACCACTTGCTGAGGAGTCACACCTTCTTTCCGCGCGCGCAGGGTAATGGGAACACCGTGTTCATCTGAACCGCAGATAAACTTCACATCACGACCCATGAGCCGTTGATAGCGAACGAAGATATCCGAAGGGAGGTAGCAACCTGCTATATGGCCAATATGAAGAGGGCCGTTGGCATAGGGGAGAGCGGCGGTAACGAGATAACGCATGGGGATGGGATGGGGTGCAAAGATAGTGATTCCACCATCCTTTTGATTGATACCGGTCAGGGAACGGATTGCCCTGGGCAACCCGTTCCCTGACCGGTAGTGATGGGCGTGATAGTGATGATTCCCGAGGTAGCCCTCCTGCCCATGGTTTGTTGCAAACCATGGGCAGGAGGGCTACTCGGGACCGGGATGTGATTGATAGATGTGATGGGATGTTCGGGATGTTCGGGATGTTCGGGATGTTCGGGATGTTGGGGATGTTCAGGATGTTGGGGATGTGTGGGATGTTCGGGATGTTGGGGATTTGCGGGATACGGGGATAGGGCTTTTGCCCTGAAGTGTGGCTTGAAGCCGGAACTTGTTACTGCTTAAAGACTCTACTTCAGGGGATAAAAACTAAACGGATACAAATGTTTATTATACGACTACAAAAAATCAGTATGTGATATTTGCCGGATGTTTAAGAACAAATTACTCCGCGAAGACATCACTTATACAATTATAAGTTGTTGTTATAAAGTACATGCGTCGGTTGGTGGTGGTTTATTGGAAAGTAACTACCAGAAAGCTTTGTCTATTTCATTTAAAAACGAATCATTGGAGTTTATACCTCAGTACAAATCCAATGTATATTATGAAGGTGAAATTGTTGGGAAATGCATTTTAGATTTCCTTGTTGAGAAAGATGTTGTTGTTGAGATTAAAAAAACCTCACGGTTTTCCCGAAAAGATATTGAACAAGTTGAACGATATCTGCAACAAAATAATTTTCCTGTAGCACTGTTAATTAACTTCGGTGCCGACCGTGTCAACGTACGGCGCATTCAAAACCCGACCCTATTTCCAAAGCAAAGCAACTAACAAAACAACCCATCACATTTATCTCGAATATCCCATTCATCACATTTATCTCGAATATCACGTTCATCCTGCACTCCCCACTCATCACGAATATCACGTTCATCCCATTTATCACGGAAATCCCATCATATCTATCAATCCCATCCCGGTCCCGAGGTAAACCAGGGCCGATTGGTTTGATGCAAGCCAATCGGCCCTGGTTTACCTCGGGAATCATCACTATCACGCAAATCACCAAGCCCCGAGGTACGGCTGGCCGTACCTCGGGGCGCATCAATCAATTTTTCTAATTTAGCCTCATGACCACCATTTCAATCTGCGCTCCTGCACGTAAAGTAAGTCCCGAAGAACTCCTCCCCGGCATTACCCTGTTGGAGTCCAATGGATTCAAAGTAAAACTATCAGATCATCTTTACGGTTCCTGTCATCAGTTCTCCGGTACAGATGCAGAGCGTGCGGCAGATATTCAGGCTATGATCAATGATCCGGAAGTAGATGCGATCATATCGGCCAGAGGTGGTTATGGCTGTGTCAGAATTGTTGACACCATCGATTTCACGCCTCTCTTATCGAAGCCGAAACTGTTTATCGGATTCAGTGATCTCACCGTTTTTCATCAACATATTTACCGTCATTTCAATTTGCCATCGCTGCATGCGCAAATGGTATTTGGAATGAATGAGGAAAGAAGCACTCCGGATTCATTGCAAAATCTGATTCGTGTGCTGAAGGGAGAAAAACTTTCCTATAACGTTGACGCACATCCGTTGAATAGAGCCGGTGTTGCTGACGGTGTATTGCTGGGAGGTAATCTTAGTATTCTGTATGCGATCTCCGGTAGTAATTCAGAAGCTGATCTGAATGGAAAAATTCTGTTTCTGGAGGATCTGGATGAATACCTGTACCATATTGATCGCATGATGATGCAGTTGAAACGTTCGGGTAAACTGGCCGGATTACGCGGACTGGTTGTCGGTGGTATGAGTGATATGCGTGACAATACCATTCCTTTCGGTAAAACGGCGGAAGAGATTATTCGGGAATCCGTGGAGGAGTACGATTATCCGGTTATGTTCAATTTCCCGGCCGGACATATCCGTAATAACCATCCGCTGATGCTGGGCGTCCTCTGGAAGATGGAAGTAAAAGATACACCGGTTCTCCGGGCACTCTAAACAAACTTGCAAATAACCCTTTTCTAAAAAACACTTTAATGACTGATATAGAACAAATTGGACCTCGAGGGGAGGCGATTGCCGTGCGTTATCTGGAAAGCATCGGCTGTAAAATTCTCGAACGAAACTACCGGCACCGAAAGGGTGAAATCGACATATTGGCCTTGGACAAGGAGTTCCTGGCGGTGGTTGAGGTGAAAAGCCGTAGCTATTTATCGTTCGGAGATCCTGAAACAGCGATCGATAGCCAGAAAATTGAATTGTTGAGCGCAGCAGTCGGATATTACCAGGAACTACATGATATCCGCGCAGAAATCAGGTTCGATATTATTACTGTACACTTCCCAAAAGGAAAAAAAGCACGATTAACGCATATAAAAGATGCTTTTCATGGCTAAATCAGGGCATTTTAAGTCTGGTGAAGTTTTTTGAGGTTATTAACAATTTTTTTCACGATCTTTGCCGCAATCAATTCAAAATGAAGAAGAAAACAAGCTTCGGCCGTGGTTCATCACGCGCCGGAAAAACAGATCGTTCCCGACCCGATTCCCGTGGGTCGAGAGGTGGAAGACCCACAAGCGATCGTCAGGAACGACCAACCGGAGGTCGTAAGTCTTCATCCTGGGACGATTTCGATCGTTCTGAAGCTCCGCGTGAGCGTCGCGAGGATGAGCGCAAACCGGTTCGCAACACCCGCCCGGGAGGCCGGAGTGATGCTTTTACTAATCGCAGTGATGACCGTCGACCTTCTCGTAGCAGAGAAGAGGGCAGTGATCGTCCGGGCAGAAGCAGAGAGGATGGTGATCGTCCTTCGTTCAGCCGCGGTCGTTCTTCAGAGCGTTCAGATCGTGGATTTAGCCGCGATAATGATCGTCGCCCTACTCGTAGCAGGGAAGAAGGTGGTGACCGTCCCTTCCGTAGCAGAGAGGGTGATGGTGATCGTCCATTCCGCAGCAGAGAAGGTGGCAATGATCGTCCATTCCGCAGTAGAGAAGGTGGCAATGACCGTCCGTTCAAAAGCAGAGAGGGTGGAAATGATCGCCCATTCCGCAGTAGAGAAGGTGGCAATGACCGTCCGTTCAAAAGCAGAGAGGGTGGAAATGATCGCCCATTCCGTAGCAAGGAAGGTGGTGATGATCGTCCGTTCAGAAGCAGAGAGGGTGGTGATGATCGTCCTTCTTTTAACCGTGGACGTTCAGGCGACAGACCCGAGCGTGGTTTCGGTCGTGAAGACAGCCGTAGCCGCGACGATAAACCTTCGTTCTCCCGTGGAGGAGACCGCAGTTTTTCCAGAGATGATGACCGACGTCCTGCGCGCCGGAGAGATGATGACAACGACCGTCCGGCACCACGCCGTGATGATGGTGACCGTCAATCCTATTCCCGCGGACGCAGCAATGATAAACCAGAAGGAAGATTTAACCGCGATGATGATCGTCGCCCATCCCGCAGAAGAGAGGATGGTGACGCGCCACGCAGTTTCAATGATAATGAGTTTTCGGATAGGCCTAAACGTGAGTCGTTCGGAAGTGATGATCGTCCCCGCTCAGCCGGAAGAGGTCGTCGCCCGAATCCTGAGCAACGCCACGAACACTTTGAGAAGAAATACGCATCCAGAGACGGAGGAAGAAAAAGTGCTCCGCGTAAACGGAATGCTTCTACCGGTCCAGACCTCAGCGGAGAGATTCGCCTGAATCGTTTCATCTCGATGGCCGGTATCGGATCACGTCGTGAAGCAGATGATCTCATCACTGCCGGACTCATCACTGTAAACGGTACACTGGTTACTGAACTCGGATCCAAAGTAAAACCCGGCGATGATGTACGATATAACGGTGAGCGTATCCGAAATGAAAAGCACGTTTATCTGTTATTAAATAAACCAAAGGACTATATCACCACCGCCGATGATCCCAACGAACGGAAAACCGTAATGGAACTCATCGAAGGTGCTTGTCCCGAAAGAGTTTATCCGGTTGGAAGACTAGATAGAAACACTACCGGACTCCTGCTCTTCACCAACGACGGAGATGTAGCCCGTTATCTCACGCACCCCAGCTCTCATGTGAAAAAAATTTATTCTGTGGAACTGGACAAAAACCTCAAAGTTGCCGACATGAAACAGCTGTTGGAAGGGGTTGAACTGGAAGATGGAATCAGTCGTGTTGATGACATTGCATTTGATGGTGATGGTTCCGATAAAAAGTCGGTAGGTGTAGAATTACACTCCGGAAAAAACCGCGTAGTGCGTCGTTTGTTTGAAGCACTTGGTTATGATGTAAAGAAGCTTGATCGTGTTGGTTTTGCGGGACTTACAAAGAAAGACCTGCCACGTGGAAGATGGAGATTTCTCGATGAAAAAGAAATCGGTTTCCTGAAAATGACAGGAAATAAAAAGAAATCAAAACAGCTTCAAGACGAATAAAATTACGTTGAATATCGCATACAAAAACGACCGGAAGATGATTTTTCCGGTCGTTTTTATTTATGTCGGTACGTTGTAAAAATCAAAAGGGTTTACTCTGTCAGAAAAAATAAATTATGGAATTCTGCGGATTGCTTTCTCTACTTTTGTCTTCGCACAGAAAAAGCGGCGGAGAAATAATCTCTTCACCAAAACAAAAAAACAATGAACATTAAAAAATTCACTTTAGCCACATTTACAAAGGCCGTACTCCTTACATTGATAAGCATTCATGTATCGGCCCAGCAACTACCACAGCAATGGTTACGCAGCTTCAGAGCGCAAGGATTATGTTCTGATCGTGTATCTAAAATTAAGGCTGACAATAGCGGGAACGTTTATATTGCAGGATATGCATCTGCCGATCGTGGTCAGCCGGATTACTTTGTCATGAAACGGGATGCGCAGGGAGACACTCTTTGGTTCTATTATTATGATAGTGGTTTCCGCGGAGAAGATTATGTGCGGGACCTTGCGGTGGATAACTCAGGCAATGTATTCATCACAGGAGAATCTGATCGTACTTTTGCAGGGAACAGAGACGCCGTAACCATCAAATTAAATTCCTCCGGTGTACAGCAATGGATCGCCCGATATCCTTCACCTACTGCAGGAGAAACGTTTGCAAACAGCATAGCAGTAGATGCAACAGGTAATGTGTATATCGCAGGACAACATCGCCCATCAAGCGGAAGTTATGATTGGTTTG
>JAGOJO010000012.1:0-31014 GCA_017995075.1 Bacteroidia bacterium
AGGACGGGATGGTAGACGCGGTGATAATGATAGTAAGGTATTGCCCGGATGGCGGAATTGGTAGACGCGCTGGTCTCAAACACCTGTGCCTTCACTGGCATGCCGGTTCGACTCCGGCTCCGGGTACAAAAGGGCCTCTCAGAATTGAGGGGCCTTTCTAATTTAATAACCTTGTCCTGATTGATTACAGGACATTACTCTTTTGCCTTCACGGGCATGACGGTTCTCCCGATAGCTATCGGGATCCGGCTCCGGGTACATAAAGGCCTCTCAGAATTGAGAGGCCTTTATAATTTCAGAGCGCTGTCACGATAATCATCATGATCAAACAACTGTGCCTTCACTGCCATGCCGGTTCTCCCGATAGCTATCGGGATCAAACACCTGTGCCTTCACTGGCATGCCGGTTCGTCCCGTCACAACAAAAAGGTTTTGTTGCGACGGGACCGGCTCCGGGTACTTATTTTGTGAGGCCTTGAAAATTTCAAGGCCTCACTTATTTATTAAAACTCCTTTTAAAATAGTTTCATGGCTTCCGTTTACATGCTGTATTCTAAAAAACAAAATCGATTTTATATCGGATCGTGCAATGATCTGCAACAACGTTTGTTGCAGCATAAAGAAAAATTTTTTCCCGAGGCATTCACATCAAAAGCGGATGACTGGTAGTTATGAATAAACGGGTAAACCAAGAACTGGTTTTATAGGAGAAAAAGAACAAAAAAATGGCCGCTCCCTTTAAGGAAGCGGCCGGGAGAAAAGGGAAGGAAAAGGTTAGTTGACGATCATCCGTGTTTGATGAGTTCCGTTTTGATCCAGAACTTTCACGAGATATATTCCGCGTGCTAGTGTTGATACCGGTACTACCTTTTGGTAAACACCTCCATCTCCACGTCGTACCTCATTTATCAGCAGACGTCCTTCAGCATCGAATAGTTGCAGCGTGAATTCTTTTCCTTCCATGGTGAGGAAGTGTATCACGGCCTGGTCATGCGATGGATTTGGCTGTACTGATAACAGCTCGTAATCTGAGTTTTCTAATCTGACACAAGAACTGATCGTTATGTTGCTTAGAGTTCGAATTGCAGATAGGCCACAAGTGTTTTCAGCACGCACAGTGATCACTTGATTACCGGCAGGAGCAATATTATAATACACGTCCACCTCTTTGGTGCCTTGTCCATTTATAATAATTGCAGGTGAACTCCATTGATATGTAGACGCTCCGGTTACCGTCGGAATACTATATCTGTAAATGCCCAGTGTACATACATTGATACTTCCGGTGATTGGTCCGGGTTGGGCTGGTGCACCGGTTACCGTCATGCTTCGAACAGCACTTATACCACAACCGTTGACGCTATACACTGTTACCGTTCCTGTTGTGAATAACGGCGACCAGTTTACTGTAATTGACAATCCGGTGTTGGACCCAACTATTGTACCATTAGTAACGGTCCAGAAATAAGAGACCGCTCCCGGTACAGCAGATATCGTATATACAGCACCGTTAGTTCCACACATTCCTGTAGCCGGTCCGGAAATAACCCCCGGACGTGTTGGCAGATTTAACGTTACCGCTTTGGTACGTGCCGGACTTGTTCCACAAATATTGGATGCAGTTACCGACACTGTTCCACCGGTGAATGCATTCGTTACTACCACCTGAATGATATTGGTGCCTGCTCCGGATATGATATTCATGCCGGTTGGTACAATCCAGTTATACGAGGATGCTCTTGGTACTGCAGCGACAGAATAAATTGCTGTATCGCCCGGACAAACTTTACCCGGACCACTGATCGAATTGGGTCGGACAGGAGCTGCAACATTCAGATCAATCGGTCTGCAGACAGTAATCCAACCACATGGAGTGTAAACATCAATGCAGATGGTTCCGACAATTCCATTTCCAATTGCAAGATTTGTCCACGATGCAATGATCGAATTAGTTCCCTGCCCGCTGCTGATTGTCATTCCGGATGGTACTGTCCAGATATATTGCGCACCAGCTATTGCAGGAACACTATAGGTACTTCCGCCAAACACAGCAGGTAAGCAAGCTGTAAAATGGGTGCCTGTCATTGGTCCGACAACAATTGCGGGAATTACATTCACACAAACCGTATCGGTATCACAACAGAGCGGATTCGCCTGCTGACAGCAAATCACCATATAGCAGGTTGATTGAGCCGGCTGTACAACTAATTCCGGACCAGATCCCGCAAACACCGGACCCTCCATTGTAAGTGCAAACCAATTTGGTGTGCCCGCACATCCGCTAACATTCAGAACAGTACTTTGTCCCTGACAGATGGTTACGTTGTTTCCTGCATTGATATTAAATGATGGGTCACAACAATTGAGGACAGTTATACCGGTAAATACCGTTGTGGTACATCCGTTTCCAAAAGTATAGGTGTAGCTTATCAGGAAGGATGCGTTGCCATATGGTGGTGTGAATACATTTCCAAACACACCTGGACCGCTGAATACTCCTGTTCCACCAGCCATTGATGATGGCACCCACATGTTATTCACCCAAACGAGAATATCATCCGGATTTAATACGACCTGACCTTGTCCATAACATATTTCAGGATACATCGTGTTCCACTGCAAGATTGGTGTTGTATAAACATTCACACATACTGTATCAGTATCGCAACAAGCCGGGAATTGCGGATTGCAGCAAACCAGGATATAACAAGTACTCTGTTGTGGCATTACATCCAGCACCTGACCTTCGCCGGCCAGTACAGGACCTTCCACCGTCAGTGTATACCATGTTGCATTGCCTGTACAACCAGCAGCCTGTAACGTCACTACTCCACCTGCGCAAATGCTCGTATCGTTACCCGCAGAAATCTGATAAGTAGTATCGCAACAGAAGACAACCGTAATACTATTCGTTATCGTAGCTACACAACCGTTAGGATCGGTATATGTAAAGGTGATTATATAACTGCCTGGACCAGGAGGAGTGAATGTATTTCCTACTATTCCCGGACCCGAGAACACACCGGTTCCACCAGCAAAGCCAGACATAACCCATGTGTTATTGATGTCGACGAAGATATCATTCGGATTCAGCGTGATTGAACCTCCGTTCTGGCAGATGTCGGTGTAGATAGATGGCCAGCTCAGAATCGGATGTGGATTCACTGTTACACAAACTGTATCCGTATCGCAACATGCAGGATATAATGGATCGCAACAGATCACCACGTAACAAGTTGATGTTTGCGGGAAGGCATCGAAGATCGGGCCTTGCGCGACTGGTATCAATCCTTCCACTGACGTCATGTACCAAGTCGGTGTTCCTGAACATCCTGTAACACTCAGCGTCACTACTCCTCCAGCACAGATAGTCGTATCGTTGCCAGCAGAAATCTGATAAGTAGTATCGCAACAGAAGACAACCGTAATACTATTCGTTATCGTAGCTACACAACCGTTAGGATCGGTATATGTAAAGGTGATTACATAACTGCCTGGACCAGGAGGAGTGAATGTATTTCCTACTATTTCCGGACCCGAGAACACACCGGTTCCACCAGCAAAGCCGGACATAACCCATGTGTTATTGATGTCGACGAAGATATCATTCGGATTCAGCGTGATTGAACCTCCGTTCTGACAGATGTCGGTGTAGATAGATGGCCAGCTCAGAATCGGATGTGGATTCACCGTTACGCAAACAGTATCGGTATCGCAACATGCAGGATATAATGGATCACAACAGATCACCACATAACAAGTTGATGTTTGTGGGAAGGCGTCGAAGATCGGGCCTTGTCCAACCGGAATCAATCCTTCCACTGACATTGTATACCAGGTAGGTGTTCCTGTGCAACCTGTCACTGACAACACTACTACTCCACCTGCGCAAATTGTTGTATCAGCTCCTGCGTTGATCTGGAATGTGGTATCGCAGCAGAATTCAACTGTTATTGTATTGCATACGGTAGATGAACAGCCGAGCGAATCGGTCCATGTATAGCAGATGGTGTAAGAACCAATGCCGGGTGGTGTGAAGATGTTTCCAGTCACACCAGTTCCGCTGAAGGATCCTGTTCCACCAGCTTGTGTTACCGGTAGTGTAATGTTATTTATCGTTACAAGCACATCAGCAGGATTCAAGGTAATCGGTCCGCTGTTGTTGCAGACGTTCGGATATACTGTTGGCCAACTCAGTGTTGGATGTGGAAGAACATTTACGCATACAGTATCGGTATCGCAACATGCAGGATACAATGGATCACAACAGATCACCACATAACAAGTTGATGTTTGTGGGAAGGCGTCGAAGATCGGGCCTTGTCCAACCGGAATCAATCCTTCCACTGACATTGTATACCAGGTAGGTGTTCCTGTGCAACCTGTCACTGACAACACTACTACTCCACCTGCGCAAATTGTTGTATCAGCTCCTGCGTTGATCTGGAATGTGGTATCGCAGCAGAACTCTACTGTTATTGTATTGCAAACAGTAGCCGAACAACCGAGCGAATCTGTCCATGTATAGCAGATGGTGTAAGAACCAATGCCGGGAGGTGTGAAGATGTTTCCAGTCACACCAGTTCCGCTGAAGGATCCTGTTCCACCGGCTTGTGTTACCGGCAGTGTGATGTTATTTATCGTCACCAGAACATCAGCAGGATTCAAGGTGATTGGTCCGCTGTTATTGCAGACGTTCGGATATACTGTTGGCCAACTCAGTGTTGGATGCGGAAGAACATTTACGCAAACAGTATCGGTATCGCAACATGCAGGATACAATGGATCGCAACATACAACCATATAACAGGTCGATGTTTGTGGGAAGGCGTCGAAGATCGGGCCTTGTCCAACCGGAATCAATCCTTCCACTGACATTGTATACCAGGTAGGTGTTCCTGTGCAACCTGTCACTGACAACACTACTACTCCACCTGCGCAAATTGTTGTATCAGCTCCTGCGTTGATCTGGAATGTGGTATCGCAGCAGAATTCAACTGTTATTGTATTGCATACGGTAGATGAACAGCCGAGCGAATCGGTCCATGTATAGCAGATGGTGTAAGAACCAATGCCGGGTGGTGTGAAGATGTTTCCAGTCACACCAGTTCCGCTGAAGGATCCTGTTCCACCAGCTTGGGTGACAGGTAGAGTGATGTTATTTATCGTTACAAGTACATCAGCAGGATTCAAGGTAATCGGTCCGCTGTTATTGCAGACGTTCGGATATACTGTTGGCCAACTCAGTGTTGGATGTGGAAGAACATTTATACAAACAGTATCAGTATCGCAACATGCAGGATACAATGGATCGCAACAAATCACTACATAACAAGTTGATGTTTGTGGGAAGGCGTCGAAAATAGGACCTTGTCCTACTGGAATCAATCCTTCCACTGACATTGCATACCAGGTTGGTGTTCCTGTGCAGCCTGTCACTGACAACACTACTACTCCGCCGGCACAGATTGTTGTATCAGCTCCTGCGTTGATCTGGAATGTGGTATCACAACAGAATTCAACTGTTATTGTATTGCATACGGTAGATGAACAGCCGAGCGAATCGGTCCATGTATAGCAGAGGGTGTAAGTGCCAATGCCGGGTGGTGTGAAGATGTTTCCAGTCACGCCAGTTCCGCTGAAGGATCCTGTTCCACCGGCTTGGGTGACAGGTAGAGTGATGTTATTTATCGTTACAAGCACATCAGCAGGATTCAAGGTGATTGGGCCGCTGTTATTGCAGACGTTCGGATATACTGTTGGCCAACTCAGTGTTGGATGCGGAAGAACATTTATACAAACAGTATCAGTATCGCAACATGCAGGATATAATGGGTCGCAACAAACAACCATGTAACAAGTCGATGATTGTGGGAAGGCATCGAAGATCGGGCCTTGGCCTACAGGAACCGGACCGGCAACAGTCATCTTGAACCATTGCGGAGAACCTGTGCATCCTGTCACTGTCAACGTCACTACTCCACCTGCGCAAATTGTTGTATCAGCTCCTGCGTTGATCTGGAATGTGGTATCGCAGCAGAACTCAACTGTTATTGTATTGCATACGGTAGATGAACAGCCGAGCGAATCGGTCCATGTATAGCAGATGGTGTAAGTGCCAATGCCGGGTGGTGTGAAGATGTTTCCAGTCACGCCAGTTCCGCTGAAGGATCCTGTTCCACCGGCTTGGGTGACAGGTAGAGTGATGTTATTTATCGTTACAAGCACATCAGCAGGATTCAAGGTGATTGGGCCGCTGTTATTGCAGACGTTCGGATATACTGTTGGCCAACTCAGTGTTGGATGCGGAAGAACATTTATACAAACAGTATCAGTATCGCAACATGCAGGATATAATGGGTCGCAACAAACAACCATGTAACAAGTCGATGATTGTGGGAAGGCATCGAAGATCGGGCCTTGGCCTACAGGAACCGGACCGGCAACAGTCATCTTGAACCATTGCGGAGAACCTGTGCATCCTGTCACTGTCAACGTCACTACTCCACCTGCGCAAATTGTTGTATCAGCTCCTGCGTTGATCTGGAATGTGGTATCGCAGCAGAACTCAACTGTTATTGTATTGCATACGGTAGATGAACAGCCGAGCGAATCGGTCCATGTATAGCAGATGGTGTAAGAACCAATGCCGGGTGGTGTGAAGATGTTTCCAGTCACACCAGTTCCGCTGAATGATCCTGTTCCACCAGCTTGTGTTACCGGTAGTGTAATGTTATTTATCGTTACAAGCACATCAGCAGGATTCAAGGTAATCGGTCCGCTGTTGTTGCAAATGTTCGGATATACTGTCGGCCAACTCAGTGTTGGATGCGGAAGTATATTCACACATACAGTATCCGTATCGCAACATGCAGGATATAATGGATCGCAACAGATCACCACGTAACAAGTTGATGTTTGCGGGAAGGCGTCGAAAATAGGACCTTGTCCTACTGGAATCAATCCTTCCACTGACATTGCATACCAGGTAGGTGTTCCTGTGCATCCTGTCACTGTCAACGTTACTACTCCACCTGCGCAAATTGTTGTATCAGCACCAGCATTGATCTGGAATGTGGTATCGCAGCAGAACTCTACTGTTATTGTATTGCATACAGTAGCGGAACAGCCTAGTGAATCTGTCCATGTATAACAAATAGTATAGGTACCAATCGTAGTAGGATTAAAATAATTTCCGGTAACAAAAGGTCCGGAGAAGGAACCGGTGCCACTCAATTGAGAAACAGGCACCCAATTATTGTTCACCCATACCATTACATTGGATGAATCGAGGAAAATTGGTGCTGAGTTTTGACAAACGGAAGGATACACTGTTGTCCATTTCAGGATCGGCAATGGATTTACGTTTACACAAACTGTATCGGTATCACAGCAACATGCTCCTGCATTGCAACAAATAAGTACATAGCAGGTATTTTGCTGAGGGGTTACATCCACTATCGGACCATTACCCACATACACAAGTGAATCTCCCAAAATCTGATACCAGGTAGCAGTACCATTACAACTATCAGCATGCAGTGTAATTACTGAACCGGCACATACGGTGGTATCATTACCTGCATTAACAGAAGGCAAACCGGATTGAATACAAACATTATCATAACCTGAAGTTTCACCAACACCT
The DNA here is from genome assembly GCA_017995075.1 of Bacteroidia bacterium. Taxonomy (GTDB): domain Bacteria; phylum Bacteroidota; class Bacteroidia; order AKYH767-A; family OLB10; genus JAJTFW01. Next base: position 7,649 of record JAGOJO010000012.1, read on the forward strand.
GCAGTATAATCTACCTTGAATACCACATTGGTAACATTTGACAGAACTGTGGTCCAGTCAGCAACTACAGTACCGGCAATCGGCGCCCAGGTACCGGCAGGACTTACAGGCGGAGGAGCACAATCTGATATTGGAGCACAGAAACGTTGCCATGGTGAGTTCTCATTCACAGAAGCAGATGCAGTAAATCTGAATCCAAGTGTACCATTGAAAATCGTAAACTGCGGATTCACATTCGGAGATCCGGCCACCGCATCATCAATGAGTTTATAATCGAAGCAGAATTCTCCGCAACACCATTTACCCAACAAATTGAAGCTACCCTCGAGGAAGGAAGGTCCCGCTAAATCTGAAGCCTGAATGAAATAATCAGCAGGACCATTTTGCGAACCAATATTCGTCACAGTCAAACCGACATTCGGCGCTGTAGGGTAAGGCTGCCATCCGCTGAGATTATTGTTATCGAAGTCTACGCATGCATCGGCGCAGTTAGTAGTATCAGGAGCCGGACAACAATTCGTAAAATCAACTGCAAGGGTATCCGTAGAATCTGCACAACCCCATTGGGTAGCACCTATCAATCTGAATTTACCACCAGGAGGAACTACTGTCAGATTTTGATTAGACGAATAAAACATGAAATTAACTCCATTAAAAATCTCCCATTGGTAACTAAACAAACCGAATGGACCTGGAATATTTACTGAATCACATTCAGTACAGAACTCATAACATCCGGTAGGAACGCAACTCAAATCAGGTTTCGGATGAATTGTTATAATATTTGATTGTGCAGTACATCCAAAAATATTTGATGTAACTGCAAAATAATCACCAGGAAGAACCGCATTAATACTGAGACCTAGTTGACCCGTACTCCAGCCATATGTTTGTCCTCCAGTCGGATTTGTAACGAATAAATTAAACAACTGACCTTCGCAGAGAACACCACCCGGATTACTATTAATAATCGGAGCAACCGGACCCGGATAAACTGTTACATCCACCGAATCTGTAGCAGAACAACCAAAAGTATTAGTAACAGTGACTACATAGTAACCTGAGTTAAACGGCTGCATATTGGTTTTAACAAACGGATTCGTATTGCCGGAAGCACCGGGTCCTGTCCACGAATAAGTTGCACCTCCAACCGGAGTACTATTCAATGTCAACGTTTCTCCCTGACATAATGTGGTATCGCCGGTAATATTCGCAGGAGGTACCGGATTCACCGTAACAACAACCGGAGCAATTGCCGGATAGGCGCAACCGTTAGCCGTTGTCACAATCACTGAATATGTTCCACTTTGTGTAGCCCAGAAATCAGGCTGTGCATTTGCAGGAGATGTCAACTGTGGTGCAGGAGATTTCGACCATAAATATGAGAATCCCGGAGGACTCACCGTCAGTTTAACACTATCACCCTGACAGAATGTTAAAGGACCATTCGCCACAATCGATGCAGAACCCGGAACAGGATCAACTGTAATTGTGTAAGTAGCAGAGCCGGTACATCCATTCGCAGCGGTCACCGTCACCTGATATGTAAACGTGCCAGGTGTATTGGCAATGATAGTCAGGTTAGGTGTATTTCCACCAACTGGAGTTGAAGGCAAACGTATCCATGCATAGTTTATACCAGCAGCAGAAGTTTTAATATTCAATGCTTCACCCTGGCAGTATTGTGTTTGTCCGGTAATTGTCACTTGCGGTGACTTATTTACTGTCACCTGCACAGGACCCGCAGTATACGGACATCCATTCACACCAATTCCGGTTACACTATAATAACCACTTGTTTTTACATAAGCCGGATTGTTCGGAACAGGTGGTGGAGAGATCACATTCCAGGTAAAAGGCCCAGGTCCAGAAGCAGTCAATGAAACAGAATCACAAGCGAGAGCCCCCACCGTAATTGTCCCTGATCCTGCAGGAATCACTGTCACCGGCTGCGATGCCGAAGAAGTACAACCATATATATCTGTCACGGATAATGTCGCGGTAAAGCTTCCGGAACTTGCATAAGGAATACTTGCCGGGGAGCTTGTTGCTGTACCACCATTTCCGTTGTTAAACAACATGGATGATTGATTAGCGAGACTAACAGATGTATTTGTAAATGTATTTGGAGCACCCACACAAAGCGGAGACGACACCGTAAATGACGCAACGATCGGAACCGGAACATTTATGGTTTTGGTAATGGTACATGAAGCGCCGGTAACCGGATCAAACACACTCAGATTAATTACGTGCGAACCTGCTGACAGAGTAATTGCCGGTGGAAAAGGATTCGTAGAGAGCGTTGTTGCAGTAGTCACATCGAACCATGTCCAATTGTATGCTGCAGCAGCGCCAAGATACTTCGAAGTATTTGTAAAGAGAACCTGCATCACATTTGAACCATTGCACTGATATTTAAAATCAAAATCAGGATCAAATGGAATTGTAACATTTCTCGTTCTTGCAATATTCTTCGTACACACGGAGCCATCAGGATATGTTCCTATGGCAACTCCGGAAACAGTAACAGGGAAAATCCCCGGGAAAGGATAGGTAGCAGACACAGGACTCACTGCCCCTGCACTTCCTCCCGGACCAAATGACCAGCCTGTTAATGTGCCAGTATAAATCTTCGTATAAGTTTGTGTTAAGCAGATCGGCGGAGTATAAGTAAAGTCGATACTATCATTTACATTACACGAATCAATAACTTGCACACATGACAATGTATCAACAGTAATCGAGTTAGAGAGCTTAGTACAGCCAAACGAATTAGTGACCACACAACTGAAGGTAGTCAGAGAACTAATCGTGGTTGTTATAGAGGGAGATGTACTACCGGTTGGTGTCCAGAGGAAAGTATAACCAGGTTGCGCGACTGCACTCATGGTTACATTTCCCGGGAAAGCGCAAATAGTAGCAGGACCGTTTATCAATGCATTTGGTTCAGGATTGATCACCATCGTGGTGTTTGTTGATGCAGCACAACCAGCAGCACTCACAACAGACAAAGAAACATTGTAACTGCCAGGAACTCCATACGACACTACCGGATTGGATACTGAAGAGAATCCCGGAGATCCGCCAGCAAAAGTCCATGAATAAGCACCTCCACCTGTTCCGGTAAATGCAACATTCGAATTCTGACAAGCAGGAGAAACTACAGAGATACCTGGAGTTGGCAAAGGACTGATAACAACGACATATTTAATCGTTGTATCCAGACAATTTGCCTGCACTCGCACCTTCACGGTATCTGTACCTGCAGTTGTCCATTTTAAATTCATGAAGTTATTGCCGGAAGAAGAAATGATTCCCTTCGGCGCATTCGACAATGACCATGAGTAATACGCACCAGGGAACAAGGGTTGTGAAAAATTATAAGATGCAAGCGAATTTATACATACACTGTCCGGACCATTGATCACTGGTACAACAGGTACATCTTCCACTGTAATTGCAGTAGTTGCTGTATCTGAACATCCTGAAGCATTGGTTACATATAACTGAACATTATAATTTCCTGCTGCAGTATAAACATGCGAAGGATTCTGCACCACAGAGGTACCGGCATCACCGAAACTCCAGTTCCATGATGGTCCGGGATTTGCAGTTGTAAAGTTCACCACCGTATTCACACAAGGATTCGCAGGGAAATATGAAATATTAGGTACAGTAGGCAATGGCAACAAATTAATCGGCACCATCACTGAATCTTCATAGCAACGGGAAATCTTCAGCTTCACAAAAATCGGAGTGATAGCAGCACTGATCCATTTGATCACGATTGAATCTCCCCCATTCGCAGAAAGAATATTTCCGGCTGTTGCAGGAACTATCGACCACGTATACGTAGCATTACTCAGCAAAGGAGTAGGAATAGAATACGTAATAGTACTGTTCATACAGACCGTTGGACTACTCGCTGTAACAACAGGCAATGGGAACACAGGCCAGGTAACTACATTCTTCGTCAATGAAACCTGACTGGTGCACGAAGGACTTGCACTAAGGTATTGCACGACAGTCAGCGAACCACCTGGAGCATTAAAAGATGCTGTAACAGAAGACCCGTTGGCCGGACCGGTAATTGTTCCGTTGGTGATCGTCCAGAGATATGAAACGCCGGTCATGTTCGGAGCGACAGAAAAAACACTTCCGACATTAGCGCATACAGTATCTGGTCCGGTGATTGGACCGGGAATGAGCATATCCACCACTGTTACATTCACCTTCGCAGAATCTGTACAATACGTATTTGCGGGGGCATATGCCGTTAGTTCATACACTCCGGGTCCTGCATTCCAGGTATAGGCATTCAGTAATGCTGTATTAGCGAATGTAAGTACTGAAGGAACGGGTGTCAACAGTTTCCAGCTTACACCAGCTGCAATAGTATTGTTCGTGAGATTCATTCCATTAAATGGAGCACTCACTGTATTCGGACAAACTTTAGCCGGACCGGAGATACCGAAGATCGGACGCACATCCACTGTGATAGTTGCAGTACCACCACATCCATGCATGTCTTTGCATTCACCGGGGAGATTACATCCTGCACCCGTCAACACATTCTGGTAATTGAGTTGAATGGTAACAGGGCCAAAAAATCCGGGTGCCCACTCAATACAAATTTCGCAGGTACCCTGACCAGTCACTGTGCCCGCATTCGCAGGTAAAACTTCCCAGGAATGATTATTCCCCGGTATACATTCAACAGCATAACAACTCTTCGTGCCGGCACAAACAATTGTATCGCCGGCAATAGGCAACGTAGCCGGAACAATATTGATCGTTTTAACAGTAGGATTCGGACAATTCAACGGAGGAGTACAACCGGTAACCGCTAAAGTGATTGTCCCGGCAGGACCAGCGCCCCACACTACTACGCAGGAATCACTCGTTGGTGAAGGTGGAAACAAAAATGCACCACCCGAGACTGTCCAGGTATAACCGGTACAAATTGCACTGGTATGGTAGGTCACGGTATCACCCGGACACACCACTGAAATGCAAAAAATATCCGGCCCCGATGCGGAATCTACAACAACAGTAAAGGCGGTATCATGCGCAACACCACAAGCATCATACACAGTAAGTGTATCGTAGTATGTTCCCGGAGGATAATGCCAGGCGGGCTCAGTATGTGTAGCATTGGTAGAATAATAACCATTTCCAAAATTCCAGAGGAGTCCGGTGATACCGGTTGAATTATCATTAAATGTGATGCTTTGCCCATTGCAGATATTGATCACACCTGCCACAATGGGAGGAGATGTTGTAAAACTGATATTGTAAGCCGAAGGAGGATTGCGCACGATGTTTTGCGAACAGGAATCAACAAAGCCATTTTTAATCACATACCAAGTCACGACTGTCGTCCCAACCGGATACACCAGCGGCGCATTATTCCAGATCGAATCATAAGTACAAAGCGGATCAGTTCCAGGATTTGGTCCTGTACCTGCGCCTCCCCCCTGACCTTTGTAAAGAGGCTTCGGTGGTTTCACCAGACTATCTGGCAGATTATAACAGATCACTGTATCCTTACAAACCAGGTTACAACAATTTGTGCCTACCGGAACAGAAACTGTCAATAGTGTATTGTTAACATCACGCACTTCGAATGTATAAGTTCCAGGACAAATATTACCAATAAAGGGTCCCGACCCTATTATATTATTGGAAGGGTCAAAAATGAAAATCTGATACGGCGGCTGACCACCTGTAACAGTAATTCCTGCTGTACAATTGCATGGTTGCGAAAAAGTACAACAGGCACTAGTAGACAATGGATCCATGACAGCAGTCAACGGACCGGTTTGAGCCAACCCGACACCAACCATAAACTGCATCAACATTAGGAATAACCATTTTCGCCCACGGGCAGAAAGGTGTGAGAACATCGAATTGAGCGTGTTGTGTTTCATTGGTTTGGTATTGCATGGCCACGGAATTGCCATTGGTTGGAGAATCAAGGTATTGTCCATTTGCTGTCTTCTTCCCTGTCAGACAGCCGAAATGGATTTTCCGTCAATCAAATGAAATAAACCTCATTGACATAATCCGGCCAACTTCACGAGAGGATCATTTGGGCTATAAGTGGCAGAAAAGAAACCATAACTGGTAAGGGATCAGGTACACAAATCCAACCTGTTCCAGCAAAAGAGGGAATTGACACCCCTAAATCAAGGTATTAGTAATTCATCAGCTGCAGAAACTGATCCTTCTTGCGTCGGGCAACTTCAACTGATGAACCATCGCTCATCACTACAAAATAACCATCCACTCTGCTAAAATGCTTCACATGATTCAAATTGATCAAATGAGAATGATGGGCTCGGAAAAACTGCATATCCTGCAGCATATCTTCATACTCCTTAATATTACGGGAAGCGGTATACTTTTCAGATGCCGTGAAAATATGAGTATAACTACCATCCGCCTGAAGCCGGATAATATCTCCCACCGCAATGAATGCAACACCATCTTTCACAGGAACTGCCAGTTTACCGCAACGATGAGAATCAACGCTTTCAACAAGTTGAGCATACTGCACTGAAAAGTCTCCGTTCAATGATTTCACTTGCTCCACTGCGGCCACCAACTCATCAATATCCACAGGCTTCAACAGATAGTCGGCAGCAGCAAACTTTATTGCTTTTATCGCATAGTGGTTGTGAGCCGTTACAAATACAGTTTTAAACTGAGGACGATCAAATTTCTTTAATAGTTCAAAGCCACTTCCCCGAGGCATCTCTACATCCAGAAAAACGAGGTCAGGACATGTCTTATTGATCAATTCAACGGCATCATCCACGGATTCTGCATGTCCAACAACATCCACATCCTTACAATTATCTTCAATCAACCGTTGCAAGGTTTCACGACCACTCTTTTCATCATCAACAATAATTGCTTTCATAGCGGATATTCAAACGAATTAACAATAATAATAAATTTCCGGCTTACCAACAAGTAAAATTATTCTTCGCCCAGACCAGGAAACCTCAAAACCACTCTTGTCCCTATAGCCAGGTTGTTAGCATCTATCAGATCTTCAACGACCAGACTAATATTCAGATGTAACATTGCATTCAGCGCTTCCACTCGCTTGCCCGTAATCAGAGAGCCATATGAATGATGATCCTTTACATTCTGCGAACTCCATTCCTCAGCTGCCTTTCGTCCGACTCCATTATCCTCGATCACGATAACTACATCCGAATGCTCTAACGATGCCTTCAACAATAAAATTCCTTTGCGCTGCAAATGTCCAATTCCATGCTTAATAGCATTCTCTAAAAATGGTTGAATCAACATTGGAGGAATACGAATACTTCGGGTTTCCAGCTCCGGATCTACTTCATAACGAAAGTCGAATTTATCATTAAAACGTTGCTGTTCCAGTTCAACATAGAGACTATTTGCCTTTAACTCATCCACCAACAACACCTCACTCTCAAGCGAATTATCTAAAATCATCCGAACAAGACGTGCAAACTTTGTAAGATACCTTTGTGCGGATTTCGAATCATTCTTCAGAATATAGTCCTGAATGGAATTCATCACATTAAAAATAAAATGCGGGTTCATTTGCGCCCTCAAAGCCTTTGACTCCAACACAAGTAATTGACGATCCAACTCAGCTTTCCACTCCTCTTCCTTTCGCACCCTTCGAATACGCAACCTAAACAGGTAGTAAACAAAGAGACCCAAAACAGCAGACACACCAATTAAAAACCACCATTTCTTCCAAACAGGAGCCTCAATTTCAAAATACAAAACAGCAGGTTGAACCGACCATGCGCCATCAATATTCTGCGCAAATACTTTAAAGATATATACACCAGGTTCAAGCGCAGGAAAATCAACATGACGACTGGAAGTAGTTGAACTAAAAGTATCCCTCCCACTTAACAGATAATACTTATAAAGAATTTTATTACCGCTTAAAGGAGAAATCCCCTGAAAAAAAACGGATAAATTATTTTCATTAGAACCCAAAGCAATTGAATCACTCCAGGCATATGGTTCATTATTAACTTTCAGCTCAGTAATAGACAACATTGGAGGAACATTCCGAACGGTATACGAAGAAGCCCGAAAAAAAGAAATAGAAGTTTTGGTAGCCACCCATACAGTATCATTCATCAAACATAAATCATTCACTTCATCATCCGGAAGTCCGTTGGTTTGATTATAATTACTGATACTTTCCACCACCAGATTACCCGGGCGCATCACTATCTTGGAAAGACCAGAAGAAGATGAGCACCATAGAGTATTACCATCAGCAACGATGCGGTTAATGAAATTACTGCAAAGGCCAGACTTTTCGTTAATGTTAATGAGTTTTCCTTCATGAAAAATCAGCATTCCTTCCCCTCGTATAGCAAGGCATAAATCACCCGCCATTTCAGCAACAAACTCCACCCGCTTACCCGCTGTTTGAGGGATAAATAATTTAGTTTTACCGGTAATCAGATCAAAGGAAAACAAACCACTATTTGCCGCAATCAATAAATCTCCACGTTTATTCAGAAACAAATAATTCGCCCTCACATCCAAAGCATAAATTCCTACTATTTTACTTTCGCGAAAAAGGTACAAACCGTTAACCGTTGGATTCAACACATCTCCATTCGGCAATTGTAAAAACTTACCGATCAACCCAAAAGCAGAATCCGGGACCATAGTAATAAATTTATCATCCTCAATATAACCGGGAAGATATTTTGCGAGATAGATTCTATCACGAACAGTATCAATGCTTATATTGTTCATGTACATACTCTCCGGAAATTTAAAATAGACTTCATACGACTGTGCAGTCATTTTTAAGAGATAACCATTCCAGAAACCGGCATACATAAATTTTCCATCAGAAGCCAGCGCCATCGGATCGACCATCTGCGTAGAAGTAAACGGGAAAGTCTGTATTGCAGTCTTACGATAGTAATATACGCCATCATTAACTGTTGTTACCCAAACTGAACCCTCATGATCTTCGGTTACAGACGAAACAAAAGCATCCGGAATCAATAATTCCTTGTGGTAAGAATCACCAATTGCACTCAAACGAACAACACCCGAATAAGTCGAAATCCATATTTTCCCCTGCTGATCTTCAAAAATATTGTTGGAAAGAACAGGCAACTCCATCACCCGTTGCAACTGGTGATTATAATACTTAAACAATGTATTACCCATAACAAACATCAGGACCCCGGAACGAAGTCGAGTAACCGCAATATGACCAGAAGCTGAATATCCGATATCAAGCGTATCAATATCCCGATCAAATTCCTTCAGAATTAATTTATAATTCTGGTTTCTACGTATAACATTATTCGCCGAAGTAACAAACACATTTTTTTTAAGTTCTCTGATTATAGTAAAGGCATTGCTTTTCAAATCTCCAAAACGATTCAACAATGTCACCTCCCCTTTAACATTCACCTTGAATTCTTCACGAAACGTAGTTGTAAAATAAAGTTCATCATTCAGCATATAAAAACTTAAAGGAATTGAATTCCGGACAAGCTTTACTACGGTATCATTAAACCTGTAAGGCAATACTCTATCATTCTTCATGTAAAACAATCTTCCGGAAAATGTTTGCATCCACAATTGTTTATTCTCATCAAAGTTCAACTTAAAAACTGTATTATCAGTTAGTCCATCTGCAGATGAATACCGCTTAAACTCATATCCATTATATCTCGCCAATCCATGATCTGTAGCGAACCAGAGATAACCCATCTGGTCACAAACGACCTGATAAACCTCGGAACTGGGCAATCCGTTTTGCGGAGTAAAATGAGTAAATGCCGGAGTACTTTGTGCAAACAGACCGACGGGAACAACCATCAGACAAGAACACAGGAAGACGAACAATAATCTCATAGATTCCGGCGAATATTCACCTAAACTACGGAAAAAAGTAATGACAACAAAAATTAACTAAATCAGGTATTAAACCAACGTCGTTTATGCGCCAAATTAATGGCCTGCGCCTTTGATGTTACCTGTAGTTTACTATATATATTAGCAATGTGCTTTCGAACGGTATGAGCACTTAAAAATAATTTCTCAGCAATAATCCGGTAATCATAACCCTGCACTAACAGGTTCAACACTTCAAACTCGCGATCAGACAAAGCAGTTGTCTCAGACACTTCAACAGGTGCACCCGATTCATTTCGCGGAACACGAGCCAGCATATTCATAGCTTTACGGGCGATACTTGGACTCATCGGAACACCACCGACTTCCATTATCTGATGAATAAAATCCTCAATTACATTCACCTTCTCATCTTTCAGTAAGTATCCATTGGCACCGCCACGAATAGCCTCAAAGATTTTATCCTCATCATCGAAAATAGTAAGCATTAAAAAATGGATATCCGGGTACAACACTTTGGCAGATGTAACAGCTGAAATACCATCCATTTCCGGCATTTCAATATCCATCAGGACCACCTGGGGACGTTCATGTTCTCCTAACTCTTTCATTTGCTGAAGAAAATCCACGCCATTTTTCGCCAATAAGACAATACGGAGATTATCAGACAAACTCAACTCATCACGCAAGGTTGAGCGATTTTGTTGTTTATCATCTACAATTCCAATTCGTGTTAACATATCAGGGATCAAAAGTGAACTTTACTTTAAGTATAAACAATAATACATTTGCACTAAATACTACCTGAAGACTGAAGAGTTATCAATGTTCCTTCTCCAGATTTCGAATGAACGGAAAGTATGAGGCCTGATTCGACTGCACGAAGCTTCATATTTTCCAGACCATAGTGGTCCTGATAATCCTTTGTCATATCGAAACCTACACCATCATCCTTTACAGAAACTATCCAGTTTCCCGTTTCATCAGTTTTGAATTCCAGCCAAACATTTTTAGCCATTGAATGTATCGAGGCATTGTAAATTGCTTCCTGACTGATTCTAAAAACATTCAATGAATCCACAGCAGATAAAATAGCCGAAGTATTTATATGTTCACTGATTTCCATTCTTGTGTGAGGAATATCTTCAAATTGTTTACGAGCATATACCTTTAACCGATCGGCCAACTCCCTGAAGTCAACGCGTTCTTTTTTGAGTGTCCAGATTGTTTCACGCAGATCTGCAATTGTACGACGAGAAGCGATATTGATTTCATCCAACACCGAATCCCCTGAATGCTCTCCTCTTGTCCTTGCGATATCAATTTTACGACTGATAAATCCTAACTGAGTTCCAATATTATCATGCAATTCAGCCGCAATCCTGTTACGTTCAGCTTCTTTCGCTTCAGTAATTGCCCTTTCAGCACGAACTGCAGAACGCTGCTTATAAATTCTGATATACTGGAAACCCATTAACAACACCATAGTAAACAAAGTCATTGAACCATACACCAGATAATTCCGTTTGGAAATCATCAGCTCCTGCTTTTCAATTTGCTCTTGCTTTTGCTCTAAATTATATTTCGACTCCATTTCAGCCAATGCTTCAGCAGAAGCTGATTTATTGATAGAGTCCTTCAGTGATATAATTTTCAGCAGTTCCTCCGCATACATTTTATCATTTCCACAAGCACTGTAGTTCATAGCCAGCGCTTCCCGTACAATCAGTTCTTTAACATGGAGCTGGTATTTTTCGATAAGCGCCAACGCCTCATGACACACTGCAATTCCCTTCTGACAATCCCCATTTTCCCCGTAATACTGTGCAAGCAGGAACATATCAGAGATAATATAAAATACATCACCAACTTTTCGTCTGATCTCCACCATTTCGGTTAAACAAGCCACTACTTCGTCTCTCTTCCCCATTGCTTTCATGACATCCGATTTAATTGCCAGGGCGTTTGCCAGTAATTGAAGACTCTCAACAGCTCTGACATTTTTCTCTACACGTAGTATATACTTTAAAGCGGAATCATTTTGCCCGATCGTAATATAGCAAGATGCCAGATTACTATATATAACATTTGGCCTACCTGAATAAGCTGTATCACTTACCAAATCCATTACCTTTCTGAAATAATTAATCGCCTCATTATATTTCTCGGTTTCCATATGCACCCAGCCAACACCATTCCACCCGGCGCATATATATTCAACATTTCCTTTTTTCTCTGCCAGACTTAACAGCTTATAGTATTCTGCAAGCCCTTCTTTATACTTTCCGGTCCGCACCAAGAGTCCGGCTTTATAATGTAGAAAATACAATTCATAATTGGACTGAATTTTACTTTTCGAGATTGAATTCAAAAGGCTGTCGGTTCTTCTGAGTAATATTTCAGGTGCTGTATTCCTTCCGTCACCAATCAATCCGATAAACTCAAAATTCCAAGCCGTTTCTTGGCTAATTGTATCTCCGCCCAACTTCCTGGCTATGCCCAGATAAATCACCAGTGAATCCACAGGCATTGAATACCGATACTCGAACAGCTGAAACAAAGCTTTGTATTGCTCCTTCAAGTTAGAATTATAAACTGTCCTGCGACAATTATCAATTCTTGCTGTTTGGCCATTCCCTGTTTGCATATACAACAGGAATAACAACGACATGACAAAACATTTTCTCATGCCTGAAAGATAATAAATTCATGACTACTGATCAATAAAACCTGTTGAAAATTTCGATAGTCCTCCCTAATACTCTGGGATTCACATTATCATTCAACATATTCACCCTATGCAGTTGTTACAAAAACCACGCTCGATTTAAATCTACTGATCATAAATACTACATATGCGTTATTGAGATTTTGAATATGTGTTTTACTGATAAATACTTCTATAAATACCTCAAATGAATTATTGCCGTCTCAAATGAATCGACGGACATTTGACCAAAATAAATCACCATGAAAAAACTACTTCTCTTACTAATGATGCTCACCTGGATGAATTTTCAGGTTAACGCAGATGTTGAGCCCGGGAATAACACTTCTGGCACAACGACAGATCTGCTAAGTCCAACAGGATCGCAAAGCGGGACATTAAGTCCGACCGATCAAAACGACTTCTACCAGATCAATTTAGCTGCTGACGGAAAACTAACATTCAGCTTATCGAATGCAACGAATGAATACATGTACGTTTACCTGTATGATGCGAATGGAACTACACAGCTAGGCTCTACCAACGGCTATGCAGGATCTGCCATTGGCTTTTCCCGAGACGGGCTCAGTGCTGGAACCTATTACATTCAGGTGAACTGTGCACAAGCTACATCATATTCGATTTCATCCTCCTTCCAGGCACCCGGCTTTGCTAATGATGTTGAAATCAACGACACTCCTGCACAAGCACTTACTTTGAACAACAACGTTAATGCTGAAGGGCACATTAAGTTTTATAAAAATGGAGGCAGTACAGATGATAATGATTATTACATCTACACAACAACCCAGGATGGAAATATTACTATCAACTTAATGAACGACAATAACGGATATTGCTATGTTTATCTTTTAGATAATGACGGAAGTACAATAATTGCTACTACCAACGGATATGGAAGCGCAGGAATATCATTTACTGCCAATGGTATTGCAGCAGGGACCTACTACATACTTATTCAGGCTTTATCCTTCAGTGCATATACTCTCAATGCTACCCTAACACCAAGCACAATTCCAAACGACGGAACCGGCAATAACTACTTCAATACTGCTGTATCCTTCCCACAAAACAGCAGTACCACCGGACATATTGCCTATCGTTACAATGGCAACAACTATGACACTGAAGACTACTACTCCTTTTATTCCAACGGCGACTACAACATCACTATTTCTCTTTCCAACAACACTAATGGTTATACGTATATTTACCTGTACGATACAGATACAACCACTCTATTAGGAACAACGAACGGGTATGCACAATCCGGCATCAGCTTCAGCGTAAACGGGCTTGCCGCAGGTACATACTATATTCGGGTAAATGCAGGGGCTGGCAATTTTTCAGGTTATACAATTAGCAACTCATACACGGCCAACCCACTCAGCAATGATGCTGAACCAAACAATATAGTTGCACAAGCCAACGCCACCGCTTACAACCAGGTCGACACCGGACACATTGCTTACCGGCAAATTGGCGGTGGGTATGATGAATATGACTATTATGTATTCACAACACCAGTTGATGGCAATATCAGTCTGAGCCTTGAAAATAATACAAACGGATATACCTATATCTACCTGTACGATTCCAATGGCACCACACAACTCGGGACAACCAATGGCTATGCCGGTTCGCCCATTTCATTTACTGTTAACGGACTTGCCGCAGGTACTTACTATGCCATGGTTTATGCAGGAGCAGGAAACTACTCCGGCTATAAACTGACTAAATCTTTAACACCAACAGTATATTCAGCTGATGCAGAACCCAACAATTCCACAGCCAATGCGCTGCCATTTGCATTAAACAGCACTTTAAACGGACATATTGCCCACCGATACAATGGAGGAGGCTTGGATGATTATGACTACTACTTAATCAATACAACTGCAGATGGCAACATATCATTGACTTTATCGAATAATAACAATAATTATTTGTACCTCTATTTATATGATACAAATGGGGTCACACAATTGGCTTCTACTAATGGTTATGGCGGATCTGGTATTACCTGCAGTGCTGCTGGATTAGCTGCGGGTTCTTACTATGTAGTTGTGAATGCAGGGTCTGGTAATTTTGCAGGATATACTCTTTCAAATACATTAACACCAACGCCATATTTAACCGATGCTGAACCGAACAACACATCAGGTACTGCAACCCTACTAAATAATCATCCGACAAAAACCGGACATATTGCTCACCGATTTAACGGTGGATCCTTAGATAGCGATGATTACTGGCAAATCAACCAACTCACCACTGATAGCTTTAAACTGGATGTAAATTTTGCATTAAACAATTACACCTATGTCTATTTATACAATTCATCGAATACACAATTGTACTCAAACAACGGATATGGAGGAACCTATCATATTGCATTTTCATCCTTACCCGCAGGAACATACTACCTGAAAATTAATGCCGGACAATATAATGCATACAACTTCTCCGGCTACTATTGGCCTTGTGACCCTTCAGCATCAGTTATCACCGCAGGAGGCCCTACTACATTCTGTCAGGGCGGAAGCGTAGGGTTGAACCTAAGTGGAGTTTACAACAATTACCTTTGGTCTACAGGTGCAACTACCGGAAGTATTTCTGCAACAGCCTCCGGTAATTACTCACTCACTGCGTATGACTTCGACGGATGTCCTCACCCTTCGAATAACATTTCTGTTTCAGTTCTTCCCAATAACACTTGGTATGCCGACAGTGACGGAGATAATTACGGAAATCCCGGATTATCACAAACGACCTGCACAGGAGCTCCAGTTGGCTATGTTGCAGACAACACCGATTGCAATGATGGGGCTTCAACTGTTAACCCCGGAGCTGCAGAACTTTGCAATGGCATCGATGATGATTGTGATGGATTATCTGACGAAGGACTAACTTTCTCTACCTGGTATGCCGATGCTGATGGTGACAACTATGGAAACGCAAGTTCGACAACCTCTGCCTGCAGTCAGCCTTCAGGATATGTGAGCAGCAACAATGATTGCAATGACAATAACAATTCAGTAAATCCCGGCGTAACAGAACTTTGTAATGGAATTGATGACAACTGCGATGGATTCACAGACGAAGGCTGCAATTCTTACACATGGTTCGCTGATGGAGACGGAGATACTTTCGGAAATCCTGCAGTAAGCACCACCACACAAACACCAAACGCTCCAACGGGTTATGTAAACAACAATGGAGATTGTAACGACAACAATTCTTCTATCAATCCATCTGCAACTGAAACATGTAATAACATTGATGATGATTGCAATGGATTAAGCGACGATGGATTAACATTCATTACCTATTATACTGACAGCGACGGAGATGGATTCGGCGCCAGTTTTGCTACGGGAATTTCTTCTTGCAGCATTATAGCGGGATCTGCCACTAACAACAACGACTGCAACGACAACAACAATGCTATTAATCCAGGTGCTAACGAAACTTGTAATAGTATCGACGATGACTGCGATGGCAGTACTGACGAAGGTTTGATATTCACCACTTATTTCGCTGATGCAGATGGTGACTCCTATGGAGATGCTGGCATCAACATCCAAACCTGCAACGGACAACCATTCGGATATGTTACTAACAGCAACGATTGTAACGACAATCAGAATTCAACAAATCCATCTGCAACCGAATTATGCAATGGAATTGATGATAACTGCGATGGATTCACAGACGAAGGATGCGGAGGTTGCCCTGACCCGGGACAGATTAATGGTCCAGCTCAATTATGTGCTCCAACAGGTCAACAGATCACTTACAGCGTTGCAGTTGTACCCGGAGCCAGTGCTTATAACTGGACAGTACCAACAGGAACAATCATAGTAAGCGGACAAGGCACCAACAGTATTGTAGTAAGATGGACATTTGCAGCTATTCATGCAGGATTAACAGGTAATATCTGCGTAAGCACTAACAATTCCTGTGGTGTTTCAAATCCATCATGTCTAAATATTTCCGTGCAGCTATCAGCACCAGTTCGTCCACAAACTATTTCCGGAAACAGCCTGGCTTGTGATGGAGATTTGGTTGTTTATTCAGTAGCTACGGTTAGTAGAGCTACCAGCTATAACTGGACAGTCCCAACAGGAGCGCAAATAATTAACGGACAAGGTACCAATATGATCTCTGTACTTTACAATAGTAGTTTCAGCGGAGGATCCATTACTGTAAATGCTGCAAATGGATGTGGCACGGGACCAGACAGAAGTAAAACAGTGTCACGTAACATCCTCAAAGCACCTGCCAACATCAATGGATTAGCAAATGGTGTATGCGGCGCAAGTGGAGTTGGTTATACCTGCGCGAATGTAACAGGAGCATCAACCTACCAATGGACAGTTCCGGCAGGAGCAACAATTACAAGCGGACAAGGAACAAGTACGATTCTTGTCAGTTTCAATGGAGCATTCACTACCGGCGCGATAACAGTAACAGCAGGTAATGCGTGTGGATATGGAGCAGTTCGAAGTCTGACTGTATCCGGAGCACCAGCCAAAGCAGATCCGATATCAGGACCAGCAATTGTCTGCACAAATACTGTTTATACTTATGAAGTTGCAGCAATTCCAGGTGTAAGCAGTTACAATTGGGTTGTACCGGCAAGTGTTCAAATCCTCAGCGGACAAGGTACTAAAACGATTACAGTTCGTTCCCCGTTAGCACCAACACCATCCTTCGCCATCAGTGTTTATGTATCGAATGCCTGTGGTACGAGTGTAGCCAGAAAACTCTCAGGAATTAGTGCGAACGCTTGTCCAAGGATCAGTGAGAACTTCTTCAGCAAAGTGGATTTACATCCAAATCCGGTTACTTCAACTGCGGTATTATCGATAACATCTGCATCCAATGCAACTATCGGAATTCAGATCAGTGATTTAAGTGGAAGGATTGTCAGAAGCCAAAAAGTTCAATTAAACGAAGGGGAAAACAGGATTACATTGTCATTGGATGAAATATCATCCGGACTCTACCTCCTCCACCTGAACGGAGACGACCATCAGGAAACCCTCCGGATAATCAAAGAATAGTCTTTCATGTTGTTACTCAGCCTCCCGTCAATTGGCGGGAGGCTGTTTATTTTCAATCCGTATCTTTGCAGCAGAAACACCCACTATGCTGCAGATCGGAAAAACACTGGTATCCCTCGACGTTATTGAAAGTAAGTTTGTTTGCGACCTCGACAAATGCAAAGGCGAGTGTTGTGTAGCCGGCGATTCAGGTGCACCTTTGGAAGAATCGGAAACAATAGAAATTGCAGCAGCATATCCGTTAGTTAAAGACATGTTGCAGCCGGAGGGAATTGAAAGCGTGGAAACTTATGGCACACACACGATAGATTCAGATGGAGACCTTGTCACTCCATTGATCGGCGGAAACAGAGAATGTGCTTATACAATTTTCGAAAACGGAATTGCTACCTGCGCACTTGAAAAAGCGTATTTCCAGGGGAAGATCAGCTTCAGAAAGCCCGTTTCATGTCACCTTTATCCGATCAGAATACAGAAGTTGAAAAATTTTGATGCAGTAAACTATGATCGATGGGATGTATGTGCTGCTGCATGTAAACTCGGTGAGCAGTTAAAGGTTCCGGTGTACAAATTTTTGAAGGATGCATTAATCCGCAAGTACGGCACTGAATGGTACAATGAACTTTCACTGGCTGCAGAAATGTACCTGAAATCAAAAGAAGATTAACGAATACTAAAAGTAGGTCGACCTCCTGTTAGTCCGCTGAACACCGGTACTATCATTGATTTCAATGTCACTGAAAACAGCGGTTTACTTTCAGTAACTGCAGGCAAAAACTGTATTTGAAAAGAAAGAGTATTGTAAGCCAGAAAATCATTCTGCACATTCACACCTGCTTTCCATACCGGAAAATGCCTGAAATTCTCCGTATACTTATTACGTACACTCACCCAATCCATTCCATCAAAAAAAGCAAAACGAAAACCATAGAGATACCATGGCATATGCCAAACTGTAGTTAGATTGGTCTGCACAAGAATATCTCCCAGGATTGCTTCATCGGACTCTAATCTTTGATCTGTGTAAAAAAGCGGTCTCTGCGTAGACAGCTGATCCACACCTGAAAAATCCATCTTCAAAAGCTGACGAAACCGAACACGTCCCCATTTCAGCAATGGCGTAAAATAAAAAATCTCTGCTGACGACCGTGCATCTTCCCGCAAACTATTCCGGAAGAAACTACCCAAGGCCAGCTTCACGCCATAATAACCGGCATCTTTCTGAAAACCACTAAATGAAATTTCTCCGGCGAAGAAATTTCGGCTATACACTTCCGTTATATCCTTTCCTCCCGTGAAGCGGACAGAAAATCCAACCGGAAAATATTCTGACACACCATACTCCTTCACCAAAGCAGAACGTATAAATTCCCGTTTAATGACCTGCAACGTTCCCAATACCTGCAGCTTATTCCACAAGTAGTAATCTGCATCTTTGCCTGAAAACGGACGATCCTGAAAAGAATAAACATCCATTGCGATCATCGGAATCAGGTTCCAGTGAGAAGAATTTGAAAACACACGTCCATACCATCCTCCCGTTGTTACCAGATCAACTTTTTCTCCAGACTCAGCATCAGCCCATCTTTCCCTTACCCTTCGGGCATACACACCACCCAGATCCGGAAGTTCTTCGGAGAGAAAAGTCCGCTCCAATTCCAGCGATTGAGTCTCGCGTCCCTGTTTAGAAGCTACTTCCGCTCTTAATACTCCAAACTGTCCTAACAGATTATCTTTCCTCAGAAAAACTGACCAGGCCTCATCCGGTTGTAAAGATGTCTTATGTCTGTAATTCATGCCTGCCTCCAGGGCGATGCCGGCAATATTCCTGTCAGTAAATCCGAAACCGAAATTATCAGCGCTAAGAATTTCCAGATTCAACCGAAGAGGGATATAGTCCTGTGTTGCAATAACCAGATCGATTGAATCAGTACCCGCCACAGGAAGAACATATAAGCGCGCATCACGAATGGTTTCAATTTCTCTCACCAGACGCTCCATATCAGCGAGTACAACGTCATCCACTACATCACCCGGCTGAACCAGCGAACGAGCCAACACAACAGAAGATTTTGTTTTTTCATGAAAGTTCATCCAACGACCTAATCCTGTTTGCGCTACCCAGGCAGTATCATTTACATTTCCATCCAGAACGGGCATTTTCAGATGAGTGATGTTCCGTACTGTTTTACCGTCATACGATTCAAACGCCTCTTCTCTCACTACGTCGTTTTTACGCACAACTTCCACCGGCGCATTGTCGCGAATAAACAAGCGATACAATTCCTTTTTCATTCTGCTCTTGCCTGAATGCACCGCCAACGAATCATAAAATGTTTTCGAACGCGCATACGGATCTTTACGCAAGCGAATCGATTTACCGGAAGCAGAAAGCATTGTATCCTGTGTGGTCACATAAAAAGTATCGGGAAGAATAACCAACATTCCCGCCTGAACAAAGAGGGAATCATTCACCGTTGTTGTACTACCCTGAGCCAATGCCTGTGCGGAATACAAGAAAAGCAGAAAAGGCAACCAATAAATTATTCGGAAACGGAAGCCTTTCATAACCTGTAGCTGATGTCAGGTAACGAAGTTAATCAAAGTTCTCCCAATCATGAATTGACAGGAGAAAAATCATAATGTACAGAGGCAATAAATCAGGCAGTCACCAATGCAGGGTAATATTTTTCCCGCATAGCTTTCACTCCATCATCATTCAGGAATTCATCGTAGGTCATACGTTTATCAATGATTCCACCCGGAGTGAGTTCTATAATCCGGTTAGCTACTGAATCGGTAAACGTATGGTCATGAGAAGAGAACAAAGCAATATGTTTCCAATCCTGCATTGCTTCGTTGAATGCGGTAATAGACTCCAGATCGAGGTGATTGGTAGGTTCATCCAGGATCAGACAATTTGCATTCGTCAGCATCATACGTGAAATCATACAACGCACTTTTTCTCCTCCTGAAAGCACAGTACTTTTCTTCAGCGACTCTTCGCCGGAGAAAAGCATCTTACCCAGGAAGCCACGCACAAAAGTTTCTTCCTTCTCTTTAGAGAACTGACGCAACCAATCAATCAACTGCATCTCCTCTTTAAAGAAAGTGGAGTTATCATTCGGAAGATACGAACGGGTAATAGTTGTTCCCCATTCGAAAGTACCATCAGTTGCTGTTTCGTTATTTGTAAGTATCTCGAAGAAAGCTGTAACTGCACGACGATCACGTGAGATCACTGCAATTTTATCCTGCTTATCAATAGAGAAACTAATATCACTGAAAAGTAATTGTCCTTCGTCAGAAACTTTTTTAAGACCTTCCACCTTCAGCAGCTGATCGCCACAATCACGTTCGGCTTTGAAGATGATAGCCGGATATTTTCTTGTCGACGGCGGAATTTCATCCACCACCAGTTTCTCGAGTAATTTTTTACGACTCGTAGCTTGTCTGGACTTCGAAGCATTCGCTGAAAATCGCTCCACGAACTCCTGCAACTCCTTCCGTTTATCTTCCACTTTCTTATTCTGATCGGAGCGCTGACGAAGAGCGAGCTGACTCATCTCGTACCAGAAAGTGTAGTTACCGCTATACAATTGAATCTTGCCAAAATCGATATCAGCCACGTGCGTACAAACGGTATCAAGAAAGTGACGATCGTGACTCACAACAATCACGGTATTTTGAAAATCCGCAAGGAAATTCTCCAGCCAGGTGATGGTCTCTACGTCGAGGTCATTCGTAGGCTCATCCAGCAACAGGATATCCGGATTTCCGTACAATGCCTGCGCAAGCAACACCCGTACTTTTTCCTTACCGCTGATCTCCGACATTTTTTTCTGATGCAGATCTTCCTTCACGCCCAACGCACTCAACAAACTAGCCGCATTGCTCTCTGCATCCCAGCCATCCATTTCGGCGAACAACACTTCCAGTTCCGCAGCACGATGTCCATCTGCCTCACTAAAATCAGGCTTTGCATAAATCGCATCCTTCTCACGGATAACCTCCATCAACTTCATATTACCCATCATCACGGTTTCGAGAACCGCAAAATCATCGTAGGCAAAATGGTTCTGCTTCAGCACCGACATCCGCGCACCGGGATTCATCGAAACTTGACCTGTCGTGGCATCAATCTCACCACTCAGGATTTTCAGAAAGGTAGATTTTCCGGCACCATTCGCACCGATTACACCATAGCAGTTGCCTGGAGTAAACTTAAGGTTAACTTCTTCGAAAAGCACACGTTTACCGTAACGGAGCGAAAGATTTGATACTGAGAGCATTTTGAGCAGTTTTTGGGGCTGCAAAGATAGGGTTTTAAAACGGAGTTTGCACGAAAAAGATCACTTCTTATTCGCATGGAAACTAGTGGATTGCCTTAAGCCCCGAGTGACGGAGGAACCTCGGGGGTGAATTGCCGCAGGCCCCGAGTGAGGAACGAACCTCGGGGGTGAGTTGGTGAGTTGGTGGATTGGTGAATTGCCGCAGGCCCCGAGTGAGGAACGAACCTCGGGGGTGGATTGGTGGATTGGTGGATTGGTGGATTGGTGAGTTGGTGGATTGGCAAGTTGGCAAATTAGTACGGAATTGAAATTTAGGGCAGAAATAGATCTGCGTAAATCAGCAAAATCCGTTTTATCTGTGTTCTCTTCAGCCGATAGTTGGGAACACAGATTGGGCGGATGTGACGGATTTGCACGGATTTTCCTGTCGGAAGATTTTAGCCACTGATTTTTTATGAAAGGCTATGATTTGAAATGTTGTGCTTCGCAGGAAGTGCAATGATGTATAAATTGGTGGATTGGCAAATTGGCAAATTAGTACGGAATTGAAATTTAGGGCAGAAATAGATCTGCGTAAATCAGCAATTCCGCAGTTTTTAGTTAAAAACCTGCGGAACCGTTTTATCTGTGTTCTCTTCAGCCGATAATTGGGAACACGGATTGGGCGGATGTGACGGATTTGCACGGATTTACCTTGTGAAATCACGAGTAATCAGGTTAAACATTCGAGAGTTAGAACCATAATTTTGAAGATGAGCAGCTCTATAGTACTGCGAAAACTCCAACATGTCACTTCACAAAACACTGATTACAAGGCGTTTATTCAAAACAACCTGAAAATGATCGATTTATGACAATTAAACAAAAAACTCTTTTTACATTTGCCTACCCTTAAAATGAAAACCCAAGTCAGCCAACGACTTAGAAAGACACACTTACCCCCTTACTACGAGTGAAAGAAACTGTTTGAACACAGTGTTGGTTAGATTTATTTAGTAGATAGATGAGGATTGGAGCTATACTTCAGTCCTCATTGTCTTTTTAGAGGGTTAGCTGCTTTCTACGATGAATCCAATACTTCAAAACAGCAGATTTTAAGAAGTTACCCTTCAAAACGAACTTAAAAACCACTCAAATAGTTAATTTTGCAGGCCTTTCCAATAACTACACTTACAATTTGCACTCGTAGTTCAATGGATAGAATATCAGATTCCGATTCTGAGGGTTGTGGGTTCGAGTCCCGCCGAGTGCACTGATAAATACAAGAAGCCACAGCTCTGCTGTGGTTTTTTTGTTTTAGAACAGACCCCAAGCTTGCTTGAGGGGATGTGAGAAAACAAAAAAAGACAGGCCGCGACCGCGGTC
>JAGOJO010000012.1:31114-50734 GCA_017995075.1 Bacteroidia bacterium
GAAGCCACAGCTCTGCTGTGGTTTTTTTGTTTTAGAACAGACCCCAAGCTTGCTTGAGGGGATGTGAGAAAACAAAAAAAGACAGGCCGCGACCGCGGTCTGGACTTCTTGTATTTGCAATCCGGCAAAGAAGGGTCCGGCGCAGCCATTCCCGCCGAGTGCACTGATAAATACAAGAAGCCACAGCTCTGCTGTGGTTTTTTTGTTTTAGAACAGACCCCAAGCTTGCTTGAGGGGATGTGAGAAAACAAAAAAAGACAGGCCGCGACCGCGGTCTGGACTTCTTGTATTTGCAATCCGGCAGAGGCGGGTCCGGCGCAGCCATTCCCGCCGAGTGCACTTTTTACCTCCACATCCAGCAAAGTTCATGATGTTGCGTTCTTACCGGAAAAGAAGAAGACGGGGACTCGTCATTAGCAGAAAAACAGGCTAAAACTTGTCTATTTCGAATTTATTTTTACTTTTATGATACCTATAACCTAACATTTTACTACTTATGAGAAAACACCTACTCAGAAAATTACTGTTTGTACTTCTTATTTTAACCTCATCACAGCTAAAAGTTTCAGGATTAAATGTGACAGTTGATCAGATATATGCTTCCTGGTGCGGACAACCGACCGGTCAATTATCGGCGATTCCTACTGGAGGAGTGGCCCCATATACCTTCTCCTGGAACTTCGGAGCAACAGGCCCGGTAGTTTCCGGACTCGTTTCAGGCGTCTATACGGTTACCGTTACAGATAATGCCGGAACAACTGCGGTAGGCACCGGAATCGTAGATGATTTCACTATTCCCTCCTTTTATATTCTGAATCTTAACATGCCCATTATCGGACAAAACTTGGGATCAGTCGATTTTGGAATTTATCCGGGTGGTACTGCAATGTATATACCACCCTCGACTTTGTATGTCTATCTGCTAGATTCGGCAGGAAGTATTCTTGAAACAAATAGTCAAAATTGCCTGGCGGGAAATTGTTCGGCCGAATATTTCACATTTGACAGCCTGTCCCCTGGTTTATATAATGTCATGTTCGAAATAGTACCTGGTGGCTGTAGTACATCGATATCTTTTCGCGTGAAAGAAATCCCAGACCTCTTTCCTACTTATTCAACTTCACCCTCATGCAATGGTTCACCAACTGGCAGAATTACAGTAAATACTCATCCGACACCTGCATTGAACGCAACAACTTTTGATGCTACCGTTCCCACTTTTCAAAATGTTCCGGTATTCTCTGCCTATAAGGCAATTTTATATGATGCAATAAACGCACCGGTCAGGGTTGTCCGAACCAGAGATTCACTCATCAGTTTTAACGGATTAATTCCCGGAAATTATGAGTTGAAAATATACGCTGGTGATACAATCGATTTTAATTCTAATCCCTATTATCACGATTCAACATTAGTTTATACAGGAAATATCTCTGTTAACGATGATCCGGGATGCTCATATGTTCAGGGAAATCTTTTCGCTGATGCTAACAGCAATTGCCTGTTTAATTTACCCAGCGACCGGCCATTACAAGGCACCCTGATCGAATTAAATCCGGGAGGTTATTCAGCAACCACAGATGCTAACGGGAATTTCTATATTCCGATTCCACCCGGCACATACACCATGAAACAATATGCATCCTATTATTATTCACAACTTTGTCCTGACACCACTACATTTACAATTGTCAACTCTACTCCGGGATCTGTATTCAATGTAACCATTGCTGATAGTATCACGGTTTCGCAGGATATCTCCATTGGAATTGTAGCCGGAGCAGCTCGTCCGGGATTCAATACCACTTTCCACCTATACTATCTAAATAAAACGCCCAATTACGTACCTGCTCAAACGTTAGTATTGGAAGCAGATCCGAATCTGGTATTCAACAATGCAGGCATACCTCCGTCTTCTGTAACTGGAAATCAGTACACATGGAATCTTAACGGAATAAATGCTTTCGGATCTGTGACTATTCCGATTACATTCACCGTTCCCGTCGCTATACCAATAGGAACAGTACTTACATCGACCGCGTTGCTATCAACCGCATCAGGTGAAACTATCACTATTGATAACGCCGACACACTTATTCAGACAGTTACAGGCTCCTTTGATCCAAACGATAAAAATGTTTTTCCGACCGGCTATGGCAGTGAGGGATACATTACCGCTCAACAGGAACTGAAATATACCATTCGCTTCCAAAACACCGGTAACGACACTGCATTTAACATCGTTGTAGTTGATACACTTCCTGTCTCTCTTGATAAATACTCACTCCGGGTATTAAATGCTTCTCATCCGTATTGGTATGAATTCAAGTCAGGCAATGTTGTTGCATTCCATTTCAATAATATTCTTTTACCTGACAGCGGCTCAAACGAAGAAGGTAGTCATGGTGCAATAAAATTCAGCATACAACAAATACCAGGAAATCCTCCGGGAACAATCATTGATAACTCTGCCCATATATATTTCGACTTCAACACGCCCATTACGACCAATAGCATTCGTAATACTGTATTTGATTGCAACAATATGACTCAGGTTGTGATATCAGACAGTATTTTATGCGAAGGAGAGACTCTCTTTGCAAGTGCAGGACTCCTCTTCCCTATGACTTCCAATTGGTATTACAATAGCGCATTGGTTTCAGGAGATTCAAGTATTTCAATCAATTCGCTGACAGCAGGAACATATTCACTCGAACTGGAAGCTATTAATCCTACCTGCAGTCAGAATATAACCACTTCCATCACGATAAATCCACAGCCGGTACAGCCTACAGTTACTGTACTTGGCAACCAGCTCACAAGTTCTGCTTCTGCAGGAAATCAGTGGCTATTGAACGGAACAATTATCCCGGGAGCTAACGCAACGACTTACACAGTCACAACTAACGGTTATTATAGTGTGATAATTACCGATCCAAACGGATGTACAAACATCAGTGATTCCTCTTATATAAATATAACCGGTCTGAACATAAATCAGGATCCGGAATCATTTTATTTACAACCAAATCCAGCAGAGAATTTTACTGAGATCACCAACTTCCCACTTCATGTTGATGATGAAATCAGCATCTCCGATTTGAATGGAAAAATTCTTTACAGTAAAATAATAACCAAGGAGGCAAACAACGAGAGGTTAGATGTCGAAGGATTGCATTCAGGATTTTATATTATTCGGATCTCTACTGAAAAGAAAATTTATACTTCTAAGATGCTAAAACTTTGATGTCTGATATTTAAATCATTTGCGGAACTAACTTCTAAATAAAAAAAGCGGGAAACCCTCACCAGAGTTTCCCGCTTTCTATTTTGTATAACTCTATTATTTCACAGACTCAACCATGATCACCTGGCGACTGCTTCCGATTGCAGATTGCAATTCGAAGAAGTACATGCCGGTATTCAGATCCATCAGCTCCATTGAGAGTGTATTGATTCCATTCACGACTTCCATTTCCTGTGAGCGAACCATTCGTCCGGCAGCATCAAAGAGACGCAACGTAACCTGTGAAGACTCCCCACTTTCGAAACGAATGTTCAGACGATCAGTTGCCGGATTCGGATAGAGCTGTACTTCCTGTGCATCCGACATTGCTTTGATACAACTGTTGATCGTAATTCCAACAAGTGATTTTGTTGTACTGCCACAATCGTTAGATACAGTCAGTGTGACCTTCTTACCGGTTCCTGGATTATTTCCATACAATACTTCGATGGACTTAGTGCCCTGACCACTGATGATACTTGCACCTGCAGTTACACTCCAGTTATAATTGGTAACTCCGGCAACTGTAGGCACACTATAAGTAACTGTTTGTCCTGTGCATACTACATTCAGTCCGTTTACCGGTCCGCTGATAAATGGCTTTCCATATACCATCAATGTACGTTCAGCACTTGCACCACAGTTAGAATATGCGCGAACCACCAGATTTCCTTGCGTGAATGTATTTGCATAGCTGACCTGAACAGAAGTTCCGTTTGCAGGTCCGATAATCGTTGCTCCTGCTGGAACAGTCCATAGATAATGTGTTGCTCCGCTTACCGGATTAATGGAATAGTTAACTGCAGAAGCATTGCATAATCCGCTTGCTTGTCCGCTGATCACTGATGGAGTACGAGGAATATTCAATGCGACAGTACGACTTCTTGCAACGCCGGTTCCGCAAATATTTACACCCGACACAGTGATTGAACCACCTGTAAATCCACCATTCACCGAAACGGTAATCACATTGGTGCCCTGACCACTTACGAAACTCATACCCGCAGGCAATGTCCAATTATAAGAACTTGCACGGGCAACTGAAGCTACTGAATACGTAGCAACATCTCCCGGACAAACATTATTACTTCCGGAAATACTTGCAGGTGTTACAGGAGCTGATAATTGTACCGAGAGTGGCAGGCAACTCGTATTTGAATTACATCCAGAAGTTGTATTTGCAGTTACACAGATAGTACCATTTAACCCGGCATGAATAACAGAGAACGGCCATCTTACCACTAATGAAGGAGTACCCTGACCGGAAACGATAATGGTACCGGAAGGGACTGTCCAGTTATAAGCCGTAGCACCCGGAACAGCAGCCACTGAATAAGTGATTTGCTGACCTTGTGGATTACACAGCGCAGATGATCCGTTGATAGCTCCTAACGTTGCCGGATATGGGAGAATAGTAATCAAGGTTGAACTCACGCCTGCAGGACATCCCGCAGTTGCATTGGTAGTAAGTGTAAGTGTAACACTTCCCGCAAGCAAATCATCCGATGAAGGCACATACATGGCATTCAGGCTGATTGGAGACGGAGTAAACGAACCATTCCCACTGGAAGACCAGGTAGCATTGACCGCACCACCACTAATACTTCCGTTCAATGAAACCTGATCTCCGGAACAAATTGTTTGTGGTGAACCGGCATCCGCTAAAGGAGGATTTACACAAGAACAATTTTCGTCGGTAGATCCATCGCAGTTATCATCGATATTATTACCGCAAACTTCGGTCATACCCGGATGCACAGCGTTGTTGGATTCATCACAATCGCCCGCAACAGCTGCAAGTCCTACAGGAGGAGTAACTTCGCAAGAAACAACAGGCAAACTGATATCACCATAACCATCCTGATCAGCATCCGTGTAATAGATATACTCCTGAGGTGTGGTTAATTCTCCATTCACATATGATACAACATAATCAGCAGGGTTATTTAACACCATTCCTCCTGGAACAATATCGTACACACCACCGGTTACAGCAGACACTGCTACAGGTAATCCGCCTTGAGCAAGTGAGAACGATGCAGGAGTAGCTACAATCGGGCTATCCACATCATTGTAATTATATCCGGTTACTACAGCAGTAAACGCAGGCACTGAATCACAGGTACCAACGGTATCAAGCGCAGCAACCGTTAAAGTATCAGGTATGATAGTAAGATCACCCAATTCATAGGTAATATCGAAATTCGGAGATACCAACGCACCGGGAACAATCAGATGTGAACCCACATTGATACCTGTAATCACGTTCACCGATTTATATTCGTATAATGTATCATTTGCCGGAGCCGCAACGTCAGCTGTATCGATAATCACCATTACATTGTCGTTGGTTGAATCAGAAACTGCATTGCTATTAACGATCGGAGATCCATTCACCAATGCACGGGCATTCACAATCGCAGAACCATTCACTAACGCACGGGCATTTACCAATGCACGGGCATTCACCAACGCACGGGCACTTACCAATGCTGCAACTTCATCGTCTACCTGGTAATTGAATACGGAAGCCACTGCTACATCGATAATATTTGTTGTGTCAAACACCACAGAATTTACCAGTGCACGGGCATTCACCAAAGCACGGGCATTAACAAGCGCACGGGCTGAAGCCATCATACTCAGATTTTCCAAATCGGCATTTACCAATGCACGTCCATTCACCAACGCACGTGCATCAACTAAAGCCAATGCATTTTCAGCAAGACCAGCTTCGTGTTCTGCACTCAGGTTATTCAGGAATGATGCACGGTCTGCCAGCGGCACAAGGGTTGAATCATATGTATAGGTGAATGTCAAACTATCGATCTTATCACCATATACAAGTGTCGTATCATTGGCACGAATTGTCACAGGCATTTTTTCGATGCTTAACAATCCGTTAATCATTTCATATTCGTACAATTCAGCTCTGACTACATCATCTGTATCAGCCAGATTCAACGGCACCATCACCGGTTCTATGAAGTACAAGCCAACATTTGATCCAGCAGTTGCAGGACTCACGAAACTCAGATCATCAAGTCCAAGATCTTCCAATGTAAGTCCGAGATTCTGGTACGGCACTGAATCGACTGTAACAGTTGCAGTAAATACCGGCGATGCCTCTCCGTACTTTTTAGATTTACCATCTGCAACAACGCGAACCATCTTCTTCACATTCGGGAAGAAGTACAAGGTATCAGAAGTACCACCATCCAGGTTACTTGGAGTAATCGGTGGAGTATATACATACAAAGGAGGATTTCCTTCAAACACCGGAACGCTTGCGGTCATTGCTGACTCACTTACCATCACAGCAGGAATCGTATCATCACGAAGAATCACCTTAGAAGTAGGACGCAGATAATTACCTTCGATAGTAACTGTCATTGGTGCTAGTCCGGGAGTATCTGTCGCATTCGGCAATACAATATTTGTAATCACCGGAGAAGGCTGAGCAAAAGACTCAAGCGCTTTATCTGTCTGAACAAATCCATAACCATTGGTAAAATCAAATCCGGGCGCACCCATATCAATGGCAGTAGAACGCATCAGATAGCGCAACTCTTCCGGACCCATGCTCATGCTATAGAATTTATTTCTTGCATCTTTCACCAGAGCAGCCATCGCCGCAGCGTGAGGAGCAGAAGCAGAAGTACCGAAGAAATTCGGGAATACATCGCTATCGATATTTTGTCCACCCAGACTAACGGTAGTATTAATACCATTCGGAGCCATAAAATCAGGCTTCATACGGGTAACACCAACAACAGGCGCACCACCAATAGATGAGAACGAAGCTGGCGTTGGAGGATTCACACCATAAGCAGGTGTATTTGTATACAACACCGCACCCACTGCCATAGCTCCATCAGCATTTGCCTGACCCACGATAGTTGAATTACCGGTGCTGCTATACTCCAGAATCTGCATTTCACCTCTGAATACGATGTATTTGAATTCCGGATTGCCAGCACCCCATGATTTTACAATCATAATATTTGCCTGACCGGAACCAGCAACAGTAAACGGCAATACTTCAATCGGATCACCCCAGTTATTTTCGCGATTGAAACCGAAGAGAACATTTCCGGCGTCATCTGTAAGATAAATATCAAGATCGTGCTGAGCACCCGGCAACTGTCCAAGTGAATAGATTGAATCGTTCCATTGCAACACCACAGTATAGTTACCTGCAGGCAGATTCACACTTTGATACAGATCACCGCCACCAAAATCGTGAGCAGTACCTGTAAGTCCACCCGGAGCAGGCTGCGGATTAAACACCGCTGAATACGATTTAGAACCATAGTTACCTGCAGCAGAGAAATAGGCCACAGAATCGTTTCGAACTTCATTCACTGCACGTGCAACAAGACCATCCTGGAAGAAAGGCTCAGTGATATATGTTACGTCATCTACAATGATATCACAGTTCGCATCACGTAATTCACGCACTGCTTCAGCAAAGTCACCAGCACTTACGAAACCTGTTCTGAAAGCAAGTGTAGCATCAGGTGCCACATCATGAATGATCTGCAACATTGCACGACCTTCATCTGTGCGACGACCATAAGGATAATCCAGCAACACTTCCACCGGAGCAGGATGAACGGCATTTCCTATACCTGGAAGATCACCATTCACAACATTTGTCAATGCAGGATTTCCCAACACTGTATTATAACTATCAGATATTACACCAATTTTCACACCCGCACCACTCACTTTGAAAGCAGAGCGCGCTGAATCAGAAACCATAGAAACATCACCTAAAGAATAAGCAATACCACTGGCTGCAACAGGCGGATAATACGGACGACAATAATTAATCAAATCAGGAAGACTATCCAGCTTAGCCAGATTTGCAATAGGATATTTCCCTGTTATAATAAATTCATTCATACCATTATCAATGGTATCCGTCATACCGTAGGGAGGCGTCAACAACAAAGCAAGAGTTGAATCATACATTCCTGAATTCACGATCACCTCGATGAATACACTATCCGAAAGGATATTATAGATATCAGCAACAGAATCCGGATCGAGTGAATTCTGATTAATATACAACTGTGTCAACTCCGGTCCGATCAGGTCATCCACTTTACCACCACCGGGAGGCGGATAATAAGGAAGGATACAAGTTTGCGTGGTTAATGTAATACTGCTTGTAGCGGAGCAACCTCCTACAGAAGCAACAACCACACTATAGGTACCAGCAGCAGTTACGGCAAGTGAATCTTCGCCAGGAACACCACCAGACCAATTGACAACTCCATAGTTATTAATCGGAGCACCTTCAGCAGACCAGGCAGTACCATTTAAAAGTGCACCACCGGCATTCAACGGAGACTTGGCATCCACAGTGGAAGTACCGGCACCTTCATTCATCTGATAAGCACTCAGCAAACCAGCTGAAGAAGTATCTGCTGAAAACCCGCTAATATTTATTATTTCGACATACGTCATTGAATAATCCCATACTCTGAATTCATCAATGAGACCATTGAAGAAATTACTTTGAGAAGAAACCAATCCTCCACCGAAAGTAAAGTAAGAAGAATCTATATTAAGAAACGACTCATTATTAAACTGCTCCACTCCATTTACATATCCTTCGATACCATAACCATTCCAAACCAGGGCAACGTGTGTCCACTCACCGGGATTAATAGTAGTTGAGCCCAATGTAGCACCGCCATTATAAAATCCAAGTTTACCATTCACATATCGCAATTCAAATCGGGAACCATTTTGTGAAGAATCACCATACGAGAAAACGACAGCGTCCTGATTAAGAACTCCCGGTTTAATCCATCCCTCATAAGTAGCCGCAACTCCATTTTTAGGAAGATTTTCATCTATACCAGTCACGATATCATCAACACCATCGAAACTCAATGAAGAACCGCCGCCGGTTAAGACACTCAAATTAACCGTAGTTCCGGCACAGAAGTTAAGTGCACCGCTCGAGAGAATTGGTGGAGCTGGCACTACCTGAGCATCAACTGTAGCCAGACCTGAATTTACTTCACAGCCGGCCTGATCTGTAATAATCGCATGATAAGAAGACCCGACAGGAATACTAACCACCAATGAATCGACAATTGTATCCGGACCAAACAAAATAGTATTAAAATCATCCACTACATAAATTAACGGAGGCACACCACCGTTAGCATATAAAGTAGCATTTGCTGAAGCTCCGCAAACAATCTGAAGGTTTGGTGTGAATTGCACCTGCAAGGTAGAAGTTGAGGCAACTACAACAGGAGTATCAATAGTAACTCCACAGGAATTAAGGTCATACACAGTAATTGTATAATTCCCCGGGTGAACATCCGTAATAATTCCATCTTCATCATAAAAGAATCCCTCAGGTCCATCTGCCACAACCCAATATCCCGAAATAGAATAAGGGTCAGCAACACCACCAGAGATACCTGAAACAGTTATACCGCCGGTGAAATCTTCCGGACAAACTGAAGGAGATGTGGTAATACTTGACACAGAAACTGGTGTAGGCTGAGAAATGAAAACAGAAAGATTAGTACTACATCCTAATTCATTGGTAACTGAATAAATGATAGTTGTATCCAGGCCCGAGAACGTTGGGTGAAAAGTTCCTGTACCCGACAAAGGAAGTAATGCAGGAAACTCTTCATAAATATCAACAGTCGCTTCTTCTCCATAACAAGGCGGATTCAAAACTGAGTAATTAACATATGGCCCGGGATTTACAGTTATTGTTATTCCTGCTGAAGCAAAACATCCGGCACTGTCAACACTCACAGTGTACTCGTTAAATCCAAAACTAGTAGCTATAAACTGAATGGACTGAGACTGATCATCAGTATTCCAATAATAACCATCACCGGTTGTTGCTGTTAGGGTTACAGAATCTCCATCGCAAAATGTATCTTCCGGATCATTGGAAGTAATGACCGGCGCAAAGGTACAAACGTCGACAGCCAAGGTAAGTGTATCGGAGTAACCTATTCCGCAGAAACTGTTGAACTCTACACGGAACTGATATCCATTCATCGCCAAAGTTGGATTCGGGATAGAAACGGAATTGTAATTACCTGTTTGGAAATCCAGATCGTTGGGACTAATATTTTGAAAACCTGATCCTGTATTCACCTGCCATTGCAAATCGACACAGGTACCAGCGAAGGATGCAAGCTCGAACTGTGCGAATTGTCCCTCATACGCCTGCTTGATTGAATTTGCAAATGATCCGGTTGGTGTATTACAGGGAACTCCGGTAAGATTGTAAACCAATGAGTCCACATAAAGCATACCTACAGGTTGAAATGGAGTTGGATTTTCAATTGCCTCAAACACCAATCTCCGGACATTTGTCCAGGGAATATTCACCAATAAATAAGTATTGGGATTTGAGTTAAACAATCCTGTTAAGACAACAGAGTCGGAAGTAACTCCCGGCACCTGCTCTCCTTTGATCACCAACATTTGGATACCATTGGCGAAGTTCTCTGCACGTAAATAAAGCGACTGTGTATTGAACGAACCGCAGGCCTCCATGATGGTAGTTTCCTGAGCAATCTGCAGTTTATTATTCCCGCTGATGCTGGTACCCGGCGAAATGTAGCCGGAATTCCCCTGTACTATATTCCAGGTATAACCGTTTTCAGACCAGCTATTCGTAAAATTAGGTTGCCCATCAAAATTCAGAAATAAATTCTGAGCCTGAAGAGAACCCATGCTGATCAACAGCAAGAGAGTCAGATTCCATTTAAACTTTTGAACCATCAGTTTAAAATTCTTTTTCATTTGGTATTACGGATTAGTTATTTCAGTCAGATTCAGGACAATAGAAATCCATTATAACGACAGAAGCCAATTTGTCCAGCATGCAATTTAGGGCAATAATAAAAACCATCCTAGGAATTTCAGCGAGTGGTCACCTAATCATGGTATACAAATCCCCGAATTGGGTTAAAAATGGATTTTTGATCATATCTCAAAAAGATATTGAAGAAAATTTCAAATTATTCAAGATATTAGAAACTGAATATCAATAAATTAGCAATTCTCGACTTGTCTTAACTACCTTTGGCAAAAAATAGAATAAAATGCAATCCAGAACAGCAAAAGACAGTATTGCCATTTCCACTGAAATAGTGCTTCCGAACGACACGAACACACTTGGTAATTTAATGGGGGGACGATTGCTGCACTGGTTAGATATAACGGCTGCCATATCCGCACATCGCCATTGTGGGAGAATTGTAGTAACTGCCTCCGTCAACAATGTGGCTTTTAATCAACCAATCAAACTGGGAGATATTGTAACGCTTCAGGCAAAAGTATCCCGCGCTTTTAATTCGTCGATGGAGGTTTGTATTGATGTTTGGGTAGAAGACAACATGCGCGATAAAAAATTAAAGTGCAATGAAGCCATCTATACATTTGTTGCAGTAGATCAGTTAGGCAATCCTATTCAGGTGCCCGAACTGGTACCGGAGAGTGAAGAAGAAAAACAGCGATATGCAGGTGCATTACGTCGTCGACAGCTGGCTTTGATTCTGGCTGGAA
Source organism: Bacteroidia bacterium (assembly GCA_017995075.1). Classification (GTDB taxonomy): domain Bacteria; phylum Bacteroidota; class Bacteroidia; order AKYH767-A; family OLB10; genus JAJTFW01. The sequence continues at coordinate 42,969 of JAGOJO010000012.1, forward strand.
AAATGAAAGCTGAAGATGCCACTGAACTGAAGGCCTTGTTCCTGAAAGACGAAAAGTAATCTAACGTTAACGGATACCCGAAATTCCTGTTATTTTATTTGATATTAAGTTTAATCTCCGAACTGTGCACGTACAGCATCGGCGATTAACTGATCATCTATACCCCGCATACATTGAAAGTGCCCTTTCGGACATTTATCAAATCCGATTTTAGAACAGGGACGACAGCGCAGGTCATTTACTTCCAGAATAACGGAATTGCTTTCATGTCCCGGCATATATGGTGTCATTCCGAAAGCAGGCACAGTATTCCCCCACACAGAAACTACAGGCTTCTTCAGCGCAGCAGCGATATGCATCAGTCCGGTATCATGCGTAAGCACCACCCGAGCCGCTTCCAGTAAAGCCGCTGACTCTGCCAGACTCGTACTACCGCAAGCGTTCCAGACCAGTTTACCAGCCGCCATTTCAATTTGCGTACCACGTGTTTTATCCTCCTTACCGCCCAGCAACACAACAGGATAATTCAACAACTTCACTACTCTGCTGATTTTTTCACTCGGCATCATCTTCGTAGTATGCTGCGCACCGATGGCAATAGCCACGAATCCGTTTCGATGAGATTCAGGCAGATTCTCCATCACTTTGCGGGCAGCATCCGGAAAATAGAAATCCAGTCCCTGTTGATCATTCACCACCTTGAAAGACTTTAGTGTTGACAGATACCGATCAACAATATGCACAGGCGGCATACGGTTTATATGCAGATTCACCAACAGCCATTTTTCGATATTCAGTTTCGGGAATGAAAATGCAGGAGCACCCAATGCCTTCTTCAATCGCAACGAACGCAGGTTATGATGCAAATCGATCACATAATCAAACTTTTCCTTCTTCAGATCATCCAAGACATCTTCCAGATCGCCCGAGGATGTCCAGACCTTTGAGATAGATGGATGATGCTCCACCACCATCTTATAGTTTGAACGCGTCAGAAAATGGATCTCCGCACCCGGAACCTGATCTTTCAGGCAACGAATAACCGGACTGGTGAGAACGATATCACCAATAGAACTGAAACGAACGAGCAGGAATTTCGCCAAGGCCTGATTTTTAGCACAACAAACTTAGTTAAATTCGCAGCATGCAAATCATCGACACGCATCTTCACCTCTACGCCGAAGAATATGCAGCTGACCGCAAAGCACTTATTGCCGCGGCAAAGTCAGATGGTGTGGCCCGGCTATTACTCCCCAACATCGACAGCAGCTCCGTAGAAGGCCTCAAAGCGCTCGCAGCGGAGTACCCGGACTATTGCTTACCCATGATGGGATTACACCCCTGCTACGTAAAAGATAATTTTGAAGAAGAGCTGGCACTGGTAGAGAAAGAGCTTCGCACGGGTAACTATATTGCAGTTGGAGAGATTGGCATGGACAAATACTGGGAACTCGACCATCTGCCACAACAGGAAGAGGCACTACGCCGCCAGCTCAGATGGGCCCATGAACTTGATCTGCCTGTAGCACTACACACCCGAAATGCAAACGACGAAGTAATCGCCATCATCCGCGATTTGAACTTACCCGGACTCAGAGGTGTTTTCCATTGCTTCAGCGGCACTGTAGAGCAAGCCAATGAAATGATACAGCTCGGTTTTTATCTGGGTATTGGCGGAGTACTCACCTACAAAAACGGTGGACTCGATAAAATCATCACAGAAATACCGCTCGAACATCTCGTCCTGGAAACAGACGGACCTTATCTCTCACCGGTACCCTTCAGAGGGAAAAGAAATCTGCCCGCCTACATCCGCTACGTCGCAGAGAAGCTCGCAGACATCAAGAACCAGACGCTACACAGAGTAGCCGACATCACCACTGAAAACGCACGACGACTCTTCCGAATATGAAAAAAATTCTCATCATCTACACCGGTGGAACCATCGGCATGCACCATGATTCAAGTGGCGCACTCAAACCATTCGACTTCGGAAAAGTAAGTGAACAGGTGCCCGAGCTCAACCGACTCGGATGCAAACTCTCCCACCATGGATTCAGCGAGCTCATCGACAGCTCCAATGTAACACCCGACTTCTGGGTAAAGCTGGCAGAGACCATACAAAAAAACTACACCAAATACGACGGATTCGTCATACTACACGGAACCGACACGATGGCCTATTCAGCATCCGCATTAAGTTTCATGCTCGAGAATCTTTCCAAGCCTGTAATTTTCACCGGATCACAACTACCGTTAGGGGCTATACGAACTGATGCCAAGCGCAACCTGATATCCTCCATTGAAATTGCAGCAGGAAAAGTATTAATTCCGGAAGTATGCATTTACTTCAACAACCAGCTTTTCAGAGGTAACAGAGCAGAAAAATTCACCAGCTCCATGTTCGATGCATTTCAATCGCTCAACTGTCCGGCCCTCGCAACTGTTGGCGTGAACGTAGAATATGACATGGATCTCATCGCCAAAAAACCCAAGAAAAAACTGGCCGTACACACCCGGATCGAGCCACACATTGGACTTGTTCGGCTTTTCCCCGGCATTACAGATATCTGGATGCAACATATACTCAGTGTACCGGATCTGAAAGCATTGGTAATGGAAACTTATGGAAGTGGTAATGCACCCACTGATCCGCACTTTATTCGCTCACTTGCCTCTGCAATAAAAAAAGGACTCATCGTCATCAATGTTTCTCAATGCTCAGGTGGAAGTGTAGAACAAGGGAAATACGAAACCAGTAAAATGCTAAAAGAAATCGGAGTCATCAGCGGCGTCGACTTAACCACTGAAGCTGCACTCACGAAACTCATGGTATTACTCGGACAATTTCCAAATGATATACGCAAAGTAAAAAAGCTGATGGTTACTTCGCTTTGCGGAGAGATGAAATCGAATTAAAGGAAACAGCCAAACAATTTTGATTCTATAGATTAATTGAAGTGCACTTTACAATTCAATTAATTCTAAAAAAAATGCTGCGGCCGATACATTTCGTAAACGACCGCAGCATATTCGATAAGATGATCAGGCTTCCAGTGCCGCATCCATAGTGATCTCTGCATTCAACGATTTAGAGATCGGACAATTTGCCTTCGCATCGTTCGCAGCAGTAGCAAACTGATCGGCATTCATACCTGGTACTTTCGCTTTCACATCGAGATGAATGGCAGAAATTTTACCATCTTCCAATGTAACTTTCGCATTGGTATTGATAGAATCGGCAGTGAATCCAGCAGCCACGATGATGAAACTTAATTTCATACTAAAGCAGCCTGCATGAGCAGCACCAATTAACTCTTCCGGGTTTGTACCAACACCTTCTTCAAAGCGGGAGCCGAATGAAAACTGTGTATTATTCAAAACCGTACTTTGCGTACTTACTGTTCCTGATCCTTCCTTTCCGGTACCTTTCCAGGTAGCTGAGGCTCTTCTGATTATTTTCATATTGTTAAATAGTTTGGATAGACAAAGGTAGGAAAGATGGTGGTTATACTGGCGTTAAATGTGATAAAGTGATCAAAGCACGACTGAATAATCCAAAAACGACATTTCAATAAGTTTTGGGAGGCTAAACCCAATAGTCTTTTTCTATTACTGCAGCAGGCAAAGCTACCGTAATCCTTTCAGAAACCTGTCGACAGTAAAGGTTTCTTTCCTCTGATAATAATTGTATAAAAGCGTTCATATTTTAAATTTCGTTGATGAATACACGCATAATTTTAGCAATCCATGCCGGAGCATATTGTACCTGTTTTTTGAGTTGCTTTATATCCTTTTCGTCTAGCTGTTTCTTGATATGATTGATCATTTGCTCCGAAACATTGTCCTTCCCAATTTGTCGCAGTGCATGAAGAATCAATCCGGCTTTAGTACCAGCGCCAATCATGTTTTTAGGAGTTGTTGGTTTAAGAAGTATTTCCTGTTTCCCAAAGTGCATCGTCTTTTTGGGGCCGTTGGTATAAAGCTCAATGCGCATTGGTACCTGAGTAGATAACCCAAGCAGGTTAGCAGCATAGGCTCCTGTTGGTTGCACCTCGATTGCTTCTGCCGCTTTGATAGCCTCAATGACATTTTCTGTGCTTGGCATAATTGCGCCAAGTTTGGGATGAACCTCCGGAAGGTCATATAAACCATGTGCAAGCCTACGAATAACCTTTTTTTGTACTAGCTTGGTCAAAGCTGTTCTAACACTGGCAGAATCGTCTGCTAAAGAAGTGAAAAGCTTTGCAGAAAACACAAAACCTCTTCCGTGGGCTCTTATACGTGCAATAAGCTGTTTTTCTGTTATTTTCATTTATTATAGTTAAAATTCTCGTAACATATTTATACTATTATTTATTACGAAACAAGATTGAAATTCCAGCCAATTTTGCCTTGGCAATGCGATGATTTGATTTACTACAAGTATTGAAGCGAATTTTTTCCAGTATAAAGGGATTTACTACCCGAAATGGCGAAAATTTTCCACTATAATGCGGTAAATGGAAAATATTTTCCAGTATAAAGGGGGGGTTCTACCCGGAATGGCGAAAATTTTCCACTATGAGCCGAAAAATGATGGTCAATCTGCCGAGAAAATTGATGGTCAGTCTGCCGCGGAAAATGATGGTCAATCTGAACGGAATTTACAGTAGAGACCTTTCAGCATAGATTGCTTCATGGTCACACTGCCGGAATACGGAGAGGGAGGGATTATCAAGAGGTGCGACCCGAAGCGGGTCGCACCTCTTGATGATCCCTGGGGTGGGGGTCGCTAAATCAAAAAACCAACAACGAAAATCAGGGCGCCCGGCAGTAGAGACCTTTCAGCATAGACTGCTTCAAGGTCACACTGCCGGACTACGGAGAGGGAGGGATTATCAAGAGGTGCAGCCCCGCAGCGTGATTCCGCAGGAATTTCTGCTGCGGGGCTTATGATCCCTGGGGTGGGGGTCGCTAAATCAAAAAACCAACAACAAAAATCAGGGCGCCCGGCAGTAGAGACCTTTCAGCATAGACTGCTTCAAGGTCACACTGCCGGACTAAGGAGAGGGAGGGATTATCAAGAGGTGCGACCCGAAGCGGGTCGCACCTCTTGATGATCCCTGGGGTGGGGGTCGCTAAATCAAAAAACCAACAACAAAAATCAGGGCTGGGGCCCTGTTTTTAATTTAAAGGAATTTTTTGCTCAAGCGAGCTTGGCTAAAAATTCCTTTAAATTAAAAATGCTCCTGGTGGAGCAATTTTTGTTGTTGGTTTTTTGGTTTGCGGAGAGGGAGGGATTCGAACCCTCGGTACCTTGCGGTACACACGCTTTCCAAGCGTGCTCGATCGGCCACTCTGACACCTCTCCGGGAATGGGAGTGCGAATTTACGATTTATATCCTTTAATTCCTTCCGGGAGTCGTTTTGTGTGTGATGAACTCAAACTTTTAAAGTAATTATTTTAACGTTTACATCTGTTTATCAATGGCTTAAACCAACAGCGCCCTACTTCGTTAATGGAACAGGAAGTCAACAAAATTCCATACTTTATGAATATATTTGCCATAACCACGCTAAAACAAAATGAAAAAAACATCTATCCTTCCTTTCTTCCTTTTCGGCCTCTTCTTTCTGGCCGGAGGACTCCAATCTCAGGCTCAAACGTACAATTATGTGCCTGATTCCACCTTCGATCAAAATGGATTGAAGAGCTTCATCTTCTTCAATAATATCGACAGAGCTTTCGGATGCGCATTGCAACCGGATGAAAAACTGATTATGACCGGTATGAGTAAAAACCCGAATACCGGAAGTTTTGAGCTTTGCGTTTGTCGTTTACATGTTAACGGTGAGTTTGATTCAACCTTCAGCGGTGATGGCCGGATCTTCGTTTCGATGGGGAATCAAGGCTCGATCGGCGGCCTCACTCCGAAAATTAAGTTGCAGCAAGATGGTAAACTTGTTATTGTAAATTCAGGACGCGCTCCGAGTGGTGGTAGTCAGGATATGATGATTTGTCGTATCGATTCAACCGGTGTTCTGGATGCAACATTCAACAGCACGGGCGTTCTTTGGGTGGATATGACCGGCGCCAATACTCAACCGGATGCTGCGAACGCCGTTGATATAGATTCAAGCGGAAATATTTGGGCTGCCGGTGTAACTCGTACTGGAAGCACTCCACTCGATAATGATTTTGCTGTCGTTAAAGTTCTTCCAAACGGAACACTTGATCCAAGCTTCGATACAGACGGTAAGAAACTCTTCAACCCATCGGGTTTTGCAGAATTTTCTCGTGGAATTAAAGTTCAGACCGACGGTAAAATTGTTGTAGGCGGTACAGCAGGTAGCAATATGTACCTGATCCGCTTTGATTCTACCGGTGTGCTTGATCCTACTTTTAATACAACCGGCACTGTGAATATTCAATTCCAGACATCCTCTGATATGGGCGCCATGAGCATCGACAATAATGGTAAAATTGTTGTGGCAGGAAAACTCATCACCAGTAACAGCAACGTTGCAACAGCACGTTATCTACCAACCGGATTATTTGATCCAACTTATGGCTTCAATGGAAAATATTTTTACAATATCGGAAACTCCGCTACCGTAATTAATGATATTCATATTGGTCCGACAAATAAAATTACTCTCGGAGGATTTGTACGCGACTCTGCACAGTTGAATAATTTCATTGCTACCCGAATTGAATCAAACGGCACCCTCGACTTAACATTTAACGGACTGGGAGTAGTTTCACAAGCTGTGATTCCTGGTGCTGTTGACGAAGAAGGAAACGGACTTGCAGTATTGGCTGACGATCGTATCATGGTTACCGGAACGATCGTTTACAGCTCGGCAATCAATGAAGATATTGGTGTATTCCGAATGAAACCGGTATTGGTTACAGGATTGCAGCCATCACTTGCAGAGACAAGTATCCGCGTTTATCCGAATCCATTCACTGCTCAATTACGTGTCATTTCAAAATCAGATACACCTGCAGAAATACTGGATATCACCGGAAAATTAATTCGCTCAGTAACGCTGGTTGCGGGTATTAACGATATTGATGGCACTGACCTTCAGCCGGGGATGTACATGGTACGTGTACCAGGTGAACGTGCGTTGCAAATTGTGAAACATTAATCAAAAATTAGCAGATTGTTCTCTCTGCCAGACTCAACTCCCGGAATTGATTTCCTGTATAAAAAGGACCTCAGTTCCGGGAGTTGCTATTTACTGAATTTCTATTATTTATTGATTTTCAACCGGTCTTCTCTGATCTCCTCTCCTGCCGCAGGTTCGTTACAGTAAAAACCCCATCTTTGACCTTCTCTAAGTACGCTTATGACTCCCCCACTCCATATTCCGGTTCAGCACAATACAAATAGTTTTCTTCCGAAAGTAGATTTCGCACATCTCGAATTCGGTAAATACATGGCCGATCATATGATGGTGTCGAAGTATGCTGATCAAACGTGGCAGCCTGCAGAGATTGTTCCATACGGTCCGATCACGATGATGCCTACCGCTCTTGCGCTGCACTATGGTCAGAGTGTTTTTGAGGGCATGAAAGCGTTTCGTATGAGTGATGGTAATATCTCCATCTTCCGCATTAAAAAACATTACGATCGTCTGGCTCGTACGCTCACAAGAATGTGCATGCCTGTGATGCCGTATGAACTGTTTGAAGAAGGACTGAAGCAACTCGTAGCAGTAGATCAGGCGTGGGTGCCTTCTACAGAGGGAAGTTCGCTTTATATTCGTCCGCTGGT
>JAGOJO010000169.1 GCA_017995075.1 Bacteroidia bacterium
CAGATGATTGCGGATGATTACGGATGATTGCGGATGATTGCGGATGATTACGGATGAAATACAAGATGAAACTAAATTGGTATTCGACGCAGTTCGTGATGAAATGAATTATACAATTTTCAATTTAGCGAACTTGAGGAGTAATTGTTTCTGACCCTGTGTTTCGAAGAGGATTGTTGCTTTATTTTCCGGTGAGCGTCCTTCAATCGCTATTACTTGTCCGCGGCCGAAGCGTTGATGTTCCACATTTAATCCGACGGTGATTTGCGAAGGATCTGCTGCTTCAAAATCTGCTGCAGCCTGTACCGGGAGTGCGTTACTTAATTTCTTAAATCCTTGCGGTACTGCGCCGCCGTTAGTAGTTGCAGGGCGTGCCGGACTTGATTGCGGACGTGTCGTTTTGCTATTACCTCCCTGGTAGGTTTTGCTGGTTCCACCTGGCTTTCCCTGTCCGCGCTGGAAGTTGCGTTGTCCACCTCCTCCGAAAGAATTACCCCACCCACCACGTTCGTCATCATCATCGAGAAACCCGCCTGGAGCTTTTTCTACCGGCATTTCCAGACAGTCAGGATCAACTTCTTCGAGGAATCTGCTGGGTGTGCAATAGATTAGATTACCCCAGCGATAGCGAGTTGCGGCCATGCTGAGTGTTAACTTTTCTTCTGCTCTGGTAATGGCTACATAAAAAAGTCTTCGCTCTTCTTCCAGTTCTGTGCGTGAATTAACACTGAGCTGAGATGGGAATAGGTTTTCTTCTAAACCAACAACGTAAACATTCTTAAATTCAAGTCCCTTCGCGCTATGGATGGTCATCAATGCTACTTTGTCGGTGTCTCCATCTTTGTCATTGTCTGCGTCGGTGAGCAGTGCAATATCCTGCATGTATAAATCGAGCGTTCGCAGAGTCGGTAAATCCTGTTCTGCCGAGGGAGATTCCAGTGGTATCTTTCCGTTTTCACTGAATTCGCGGATTCCATTAAGTAATTCCTGAACGTTTTCATAGTGGCTAACACCTTCCGGAGTACGGTCGTTGTATAACTCATGTAGAAGTCCGGATGCGTTGGCTATATGACTTGCCAGCTCGTATGCTGTATGGTTTTTCAGCATAATGTTCCAGCTTTTAACCATCGTTCCGAACTCAGCTATTTTATCTCTGATTCCGCCGTTGATTCCTGCTTTGAATTCGTGAATATTCTCGATGACTTGCCAGGTGCTTACATTTTCCTGTGCGGCATGCACTACAATGCGGTCAACGGTCGTTTTACCAATGCCTCTTGCCGGATAATTGATAATCCGTTTCATGGCTTCCTCGTCGACATTGTTGATGGCCATTCGGAAATAAGCCAGCAGATCTTTAATCTCTTTGCGGTTGTAGAAGGATACTCCGCCAAAAACACGGTATGGAATGTTCTGCCTTCTGAGGGCTTCTTCCATCGAACGGCTTTGTGCATTGGTTCGGTATAGAATAGCGAAGTCCTTGTTGCGAAGACGACGGTTCATCTTCTCTTCAAAAATACTGAGTGCAACCTGGTTTCCTTCTTCGTTGTCGCTGAGTGCTTTTAATACTTTGATTTTTTCGCCGGAGTGATTGTCGGTCCAGACATCTTTCTTCAGCTGATTTTTGTTGTACGTAATTACAGAGTTGGCCGCTTTGACAATGTTCTTGGTGCTGCGGTAATTCTGTTCCAGTTTAAAAGTTTTAAGTTCGCTGAAGTCTTTTTCGAAATTGAGAATGTTTTGAATGTTGGCTCCACGGAATGCATAAATACTCTGTGCATCATCACCTACCACGCAAATATTCTGATGCATGGCACTTAGTTTTTTTACGATGATGTATTGCGCAAAGTTGGTATCCTGAAACTCGTCTACCATTACGTATTTGAACTTGAGTTGGTATTTGTAAAGTACCTCAGGATGTTCGTGAAATAATTTCCATGTGTTGTACAGAATATCATCAAAGTCCATAGCGCCGGCTTTGAAGCATCGTTTGCTGTACATCTCGAAGATCATTCCCATTTTCGGTTTTCCGGTGGAGTTGTCATCGGAGACCAGTTCTGTGCTGCCCTGATATTCCATCCAGTTGAAAAGGTTGTTCTTGGCGGAGGAGATACGGTTAAGAACTACTGATGGTTTGTAGATTTTATCGTCGAGATTTTGCTCTTTGAGAATATCGCGGATAAGACTCTTGCTGTCGTCTGTATCGTAAATGGTGAAGTTGGATGGATAGTTAATTTTATCGGCCTCCATTCGTAAAATGCGTGCGAAAACAGAGTGAAAGGTGCCCATCCACAGATTGCGCGCTTCATTCCCGACTACTTTGGAAATCCTTTCTTTCATCTCTCGCGCTGCCTTGTTGGTGAAGGTGAGGGAGAGAATGTTGAATGGATCAGTTCCTTTTTCGATCAGATGAGCAATACGGTAGGTGAGTACTCTGGTTTTTCCGGAACCGGCGCCGGCGATGATCATCACGGGACCCTCAGTCTGTATCACTGCTTCACGCTGCACTTCGTTGAGTTGGTCGAGGTAATTTTGCATGGGCTAAAGATAGGTATAATTCCTGTGGAGGTCAGGGTTGTTGGGTCTCTGGAGTTAGCCGTTTTTAAACGTTTGGATCTGTTTTTTTTTGCCCTGTAATCTCTCGTTGGATTTTGTTTTTATTCGCCTTTGTTACCGATTTAATCCACTGAAATTGAACCTTGGCGGGATGGTCGATTTAGTATTTATCCTTTGGAAGGTCTGCGATGCTGGAGTCTTGGCTTTTGTGGATGCTAAAAATGTTTTTCACAACAGGAATGGAATTGTTGAAAAGTTAAATCAAAAAAAGAACCGGAGAAATGCGCTTGCAAGTCTCCGGTTCCGGATGTTTTAATTCTTAATAAATGGAAAGGTCGATCGATTTGGTTGGGGTGTTGAACAGAATCGGTGTTTTGCTCCAGGTTTCGAGAGAGTTTCGATGTTTGAATACAATATAGTACGATCCGTTTAATACTGCGAGCGGGAAATTGAATGTGGCATTTCCTCCCGTAGTGATGACTGCCTGATCTGTGTATACGATGGAGTAGGGCGCTGTTGTGTTGGCCAGTGAAACCGTTATAGTGTCGGTGAGGCCTGGTGCACCTGTTGGATCGGCTACAGCATTCATGACATTACTGGAGGTATTGTAAAATCCTTCCAGGAGTACTTTGAGGTTAAGTGTGACGAATGCATTCAATCCGCTGATCCGGATGTTGTCGATGTAAATGTTATTTCCATAATGTCCGTGATTAACGAAGGAGAGCATTACATCTTGTCCTGCATATCCTGTTATATCAACTGAGTCGGTTCTCCATTGTGAGGCGGTGGGAGTGAAGAATCCTCCATTTCCCGGTACTGTTGCGAGTGTGGTGCCGGGTTTTACGTAGATGGTGTTGTAGGTTTGTCCGCAGTTGGAGGAGAGTCCTACCGAAAGTGAATCAAGATAGGATGGACTATATAACTGGTGGGCTACGTCAAATTTTAACCAGTAGTTGGCGTATCCACTGAGATTATATCGGAATGTGCGCAGCTGATCTCTTTGTCCGTTGAGATTATAATTGAAATTGTTGAAGAAAACAGATCCTCCACCGATTCCAAATCCGCTGGCTTGTCCTGTTCTCTCCCATAAATA
>JAGOJO010000170.1 GCA_017995075.1 Bacteroidia bacterium
CAAAGTCCCGCCGGAGCGGGACCTGGTCGACACAGAAAAGCCAAAACAATTACTGTTTGAACAACAAAAACCCTTTACTGATTACGAAAGTAGCGGGTTATAATATGATATCAAGGGACAAACAAAGGTAGTCTGGAAATAAAAAAGGAGGCTTTTGGCCTCCTTTTTTTGTCTTTTTAAATTTATCTGATTGATTATCAGTAGTTCAATTATGTTGGTTTTTGTTGCTTTTTGGAAATTACTATCTTCGTTCTAGATAATACTTACCTGAGTCGTCTTGAAGCAGAATAAAGACTTTCGGATTGTCTATTTCAGCATTAGATGAACCTGAACCTGTGCCAACACCAAAACTAATTCCCGTAGTTTGATCGACAACGGTTATTTGCTCTCGGTCTAAATTTATTCCCAGTGCAAGCAATAATGCTATGATAATTTCAATCATTTTGTATTTTTAGTAAGGAACTTCAAATATATAAATAAAAATGCAAATATTAAAAGTTTTGGTTGCTTTAATTCAAAATTTTACAAATGCAGAATTAAAGCAGACAAATAAAATAGTTCTTAGAAACGGAGTGCATGGCAAAATGCAACGGTTGTTGATTTTGATATCAGAAAAAAAAGTAACCGATGTGAATTTGCTCATTTCGAAACTTTATCAAGTAAATAACGCAAAGTCAGAGGATTCTTTTCGCAAGTTGTGTGATAGATTGTTAGATGTAATTTATGGTGTGATCATTAATAAAGAGGTTTTTGTTTCTGAACGTAATTTATACTCTGATCCATACTTTAATAGAAAGTTAATTTATCAGCAAATTGAGTTGATTCATACTATAGCAAACAAGAATGTTCCAAGTGAATGGGTGTTAAAAATGATTGAATCAGTCGAGAAGAATGCTAAAAAGTTTGAATTTTTAGAAGAACTTCAAGGATTGCTGAGATTTAAAATCAATTATTGTGCTGATAATGACATGTTCAAAAAGTATGAAGAAGCGAGTCTTGAATATAAGAAAAACCTCCGGTTTTGTGAATTGAATGATCTTTCGGACCAGTATTTATGTAAATATATTGCTTTTGTTCAACATTTATCAATCGATGATAAGTCAAAAATTGATGAAATGGAAAGTGCTTTAAAAGAACTCGATGAATATTATAATGAAACAAAATTGATTTATGTATTATGGAGAAAGTTAATGGTTGAGTTACAGCTTTCCCATTATAAAGAGGATTTTGAAAAAGCAGAAGATATAATTTTAACATTAATTCAATTAACAGAAAGGGAAAGTCCAATAAAAAATTTTAGTAGAATTTCACAGAGTTACATGAACCTTGCGTTTACACAATTTTATTTGTTTAAATTTAAAGAGGCATATGAAAGTAGTCTCAAAGCAATTCGAAAAGTTGTAACAGGGAAAATATTTCAAAATTTGTCCAATGAATCGGCTGTGTTTGCGTTAATATACCTTAAAAGGCCAGCGGAAGCTGGTGAAATGCTATCAGATATTTTAAGTTCTGAGCTTATCGGAAATACTCCAGCACAACTAGCTAAAAGAAACCTGATGATGGCTTTCATAAAATACCTCCAGAAAGATTACAAAGGTGCGTTCAAATATCTCCAGAAAACCAAGGAAATTGAAACTGATAAAGAAGGTTGGAACCTGGGTATTCGTATGCTTAACATTTACTTAACATTGTCGACTGATAAAGTGGACCTTGCAGATCAGCGTATCAGTAGTATGCGGAAGCATATTGAACGTACTGTGAAGCAAAGGAACATGCGTAAGCGGGACGTGGTAATTTTTCGGGTGTTGAGTCATTTGTCTCGGTCGGGTTTTGATTTTGCGGATACATGGGCGGAGCGTCAGAAGGATTTTCAGTTATTGAAGTCGGATCTGCCGGACTATAAATGGGTGCCGCGGAGTCATGAGCTGATCATCTTTGACCAATGGTTTGAGGCGAAAATGAAGGGGGTGGAGTATGACCCTGTTTTCCCGTCGCCGAAGCCTAAAACGGTTGTTGAAAAGAATTGAGTCATTTTGTTCCGTTTTTCCGTTTGGATTGTGTACTTTAGTACTACAAATCCCCAAAACATGCGTTTGATCCATAAATTATTACTCTTTACACTCTGTCTGTTCACAGCTAATCTGTCGTGGGCCGGCTCCTGGAAAGCGGTTAATTCTGATAAGCCTGCTGCTACCAAAGCAGTAGTTCTTTCTTCGGATATCCAGTCTAGTACAGTTCAACTTCAACTTCAGGGTTATTTCCTGGAACCGGTGATGACTCCGTCAGGTAAATCATGGAAGGTGACTTCTCCGGGCGGGACACAGCTCCTGGAAGCAGGTGCACCGGATCTTCCAAAATTCGCTGTTTCGCTGGTAATCCCAGAGACAGGCGCCATGGAAGTGGAAATTATTACGGCAGATTATATCGATATTCCCGGTATGTCTATTGCACCCTCTAAAGGGAATCTTAGCCGTACCGTAAATCCTTCGGAGGTGCCGTTTACTTACGGTGATGCCTATACGAAAAATGAATTCTGGCCGGTTGATCAGGCTGCCTTGCGTGCTCCGTATATCTTACGTGATTACCGTGGTCAGACATTACTGTTTAAGCCATTTCAGTTCAATCCTTCTACCGGTACTCTGCGTATTTTCACTTCAATGACGGTGAAAGTGATGAAGAAGGCTGGAAAAGCAGATGTAAATGCACTGAATCGTCCCCGCCCATTGACTTCGATCGATGAATCTTTCGGCGCATTGTACAAAGACCATTTCGCAAACTTTCCGAGTGTGGCCTATGCTCCGCTGAATGAAACGCCGAAATTGTTGGTGATCTGTCCTCAAAACTGGCAGTCACTGATTCAACCGCTGGTCGACTGGAAAATCAGGAAAGGTATCGAGACTACAGTAGTAGACGTGCTTACCGCCGGTGGAACTTCTGCAAATATCCAAACATATATCGCCAATCAATATCTTACTAACGGTATCGGCTATGTGTTGCTGGTAGGTGATGTGGACCAGGTGCCTACTATCACTGCTCAGGGTGGTGCGTCTGATCCTTCTTATGGTTATATCCTCGGTAGCGATTCGTATGCGGAGGTGATCATTGGTCGTTTCTCTGCAGAGACGGATGCGGATGTTGCTACTCAGGTACAACGCGTACTCGATTATGAACTGAATCCGAATCCTTCACTTGGTTATTATTCGAAAGGGGTGACCATTGGTAGCAACCAGGGACCCGGAGATGATGGCGAAATGGATTGGGAGCATGAAGTAAATATCCGTACTGATTTAATGAATTTCACTTACACCAATGTAGCCGAGCTATATGATGGAACTCACCCGGGTACTACTGATGCTGCCGGTGATCCAAGTAATACAGATTTGTTTAATCTGTTTCAGTCAGGAATCGGAATCATGACGTATACTGGTCATGGAAGTTCACAAAGTTGCAGTACTACCGGACTCTCTAATAACGATATTCAGAACATGACCAATGTCGGACAACTCCCGTTCATCTGGGCGGTGGCTTGTGTGAATGGAGAGTTCAATATGCCGGGTGCTCCTTGCTTTGCAGAGAAGTTTCTGCGTGCGCAGGTGAATGG
>JAGOJO010000171.1 GCA_017995075.1 Bacteroidia bacterium
CCATCATGCTGATCCATACCGGTTCATTTTTGTAGTCGCGGGTTGGAATGGATTTTTTATCCTGAGCTGAAACAACAGCGGTTGTAACAACCAGAACGGCTGTCAGCAGTAGTTTATAATATTGCATGGGGGATGTTGTGTGTTTCAAATATACGTTTTTACAATTTATCCTGCAATGATTTTCGTTATACGTTATTGGTGATCATTCGTTATCAATGTTTTTGAGCGTCAAGATACTTTTTGGGCAAACAGTCCCGTTTTGAATCCAATGTGTTTCCATCGGGTTGTCTTCCTCCTCGTTTTCCCGGTTGCCCTGGTGGTAGGGCTGGATAAAACATCTTTTCGTGAGGAGCAATTGCGTTATCCCAGGGTGCGCACTGCATGGTCAGAAAAAGGAGCAGACATCAGCATGAAACTTTATCAAAATGGTATCAAGCGCGATGAATCTTTTGAATTGTTATTAATAGCGTTCAAACAGGAGCAGGAGCTAGAGGTATGGGTCAGGAAATCCGGAGATGGTCCTTATAAAAGGTTTGGTACATATGAAATCTGTCGCTCTTCCGGTGTTGCTGGACCAAAGCGCCGGGAGGGTGATGGCCAGGTGCCTGAGGGATATTATTATATAAGTCGATTTAATCCGGCCAGTGATTACTACTTGTCATTGGGTATCAATTATCCGAATAAGTCAGATAAGATTCGATGCAAAACGGGGAGACCTGGAAGTGATATTTTTATTCACGGCAAATGCGTGACCATCGGTTGCATTCCTGTCCGCGATGATGGAATTAAGGAATTGTACGTATTGTGCATGGAAGCTAAAAGCCGGGGAAATGTTGAAATTCCGGTCTGGTCTTTCCCTTACAGATTTTCAGCGGAAAGGATGGAGCCGGTTTTGGAAAATCCGGAAAATGGGGCTTTCTGGAAGGAGATTCGGCTTGGTTATCTGTATTTTCTGAAAAACAGGCGGCTCCCCAAAATTCAGATTTCAGCGGGAGGGAAGTATCTTTTTCCATCATGAGGATATTTTTTTTTGGGGTGCGGGTCAGATTCAGAAATTTTCTGTATTTTTAGTATCCCTAATTACGCGTTTGACCATGAAAAAACTCTTACTGATTACGTTCCTCCTTTTACTGAAGGCGGGGGCGATGAATGCACAATGCCCTTCCGGCGAATCGGAAGTAGTCGTACTAATTCAACCTGATACTTATCCAACAGAAACATCCTGGGATCTTCGGGACCTTAACGGAGTTATACTTGCTTCCGGAGGCTCTGTGGGTGACACCGTTTGTGTTCCTACCGGAAGCTGTTTGATTTTTCGAATTCAGGATACTTATGGTGATGGTATCTGTTGTTCCTTCGGAAACGGATTTTATGCGGTGTATGTGAATGGAGCTGTGCAGGCTGCCGGCGGTCAGTTTACCTACAGCGAAACAAGTTATATAAATTGTCCTGCCGGTTCTCATTGTGGCAGTGCATTTACGGTAAATGAGGATACTTTGTATTCGTCACCGGGAAGTAGCACCTGGTATTCTTTTACACCAGATACTACCGGAACCTATAATATCTCCACTTGCTTTGCTTCGAATACTTGTGATACCCGTGTTTGGGTTTATGATCATTGTGTAGGTTTGATCTGGAACGATGATATGGCGGGAACAACGTATTACAACGATAGTGCTTGTGGTATTCAGGCTTTCGTTTCAGCAGCATTTCAGGCCGGTTCTACTTATTACGTTCGTATTGGTGGAGATTCTACCTGTGTGAATGATACAGTAGATTTCCAGATTACATATGGTGGTCCGATTGTAGGTTGTATGGATCCTGCTGCTTGTAACTTCAATCCGCTGGCAACAGTAAGTAATGGGAATTGTATTTATCCGGGTGATCCGCTTTGCAGTTCCGGTCCTGATTTGATTGTTGATGGACAAACTTTATCATCATCTTTAAGTGTCGGAACAGTAAATGGAAATGATGTTTGTCTGATTGGTGAAGGTTGCCTTTCGGGTTATGGTGTTCGTGATGTAATCAACTTTAGTACCCGTATTGCCAATATCGGAGATGCGGATTACTACATCGGTCAGCCTGCTACCGGAAATTCACAGTTTGTTTTCGATCAATGTCATGGTCACTGGCACTATGCCGGTTATGCCATGTACAATATCTATGATAGCTTAGGTGTTCCTTTGCAGGCTGGATTTAAAAACGGTTTCTGCGTATTGGATCTTCAGTGCTTCGGTGGTACTGCCAAGTATGGTTGTGGTGATATGGGTATTTCTGCCGGTTGTGCGGATATCTATGGCGCCGGACTCTCATGCCAGTGGTTAGATATTACCAATATTCCTGCTGGACGTTATACCTTGGTTGTACGTGTTAACTGGGATCAGGATCCTGATAAACTTGGAAGACAGGAGCAGCGATTCGATAATAACGTTGCTGCCGTTTGTCTGAACATCACTCGTAATGCACAAAATGTACCTTCCTTCACGATGCTTCCAAATTGCCAGCCGCTGATTGACTGTGCCGGCGATACATTTGGTTTAGCAACTTATGATTGTATGGGGAATTGTAATGGAACCCGTGTTCGCGGTGACCTCGATATCGACAATGACCGCGATGATACAGATGTTATGCAGTATCTGACAGATGTAACTGCGCAGAGTGGAGTGCTTCCTTGCAATGACGTAAACGGCGACGGACAATTGACCGCAACAGATGCAGCATTGGTGAACGGATGTATTCGCTCTACCAATGGAAGTCACGGACATCAGGGCGGAACACAGCTTACACATCGTCACTGTGAATTCCCCTGGAATATCCTGAACATTAATGATACAGTTCGAATTGGTATTAACTCAGTAAATCAGGATTCTACTTTCATCGACCTCGACATCCTGAATCCTGATTGCAGATTACTGGCCTATGATTTCACTATGACTGGTGTAACGATTGATTCTGTTGTATCTATTTACAATGGATTTAATCCGGTGATCACATTCGACAATACAACAGGACGAATTGTGCTTCTCGATACAATGGAAGTGTCATTGTTGAAACAATTAGTAGCTGCTAAAGTATTGCGTGTTTACTATAGCGCTCTCACTTCAAATACGATTTGCATCAGTGCTGTGAATAGTTCTGTTAATGCCGATTACGAAGAAACTATGACCGGTATTTTTAATGGCTGTGTGACAGTAACAGGAATCAATATCCTTTATCAGAGTGGAATGATCAAAGTGATGCCTAATCCTTCAACAGATGTATTTACTGTATCCAGTGATATGTTAAACGGTGCAAACGCTGTTGTAACTGTAACCGATGCAATGGGACGTGTTGTTCTTAGTCGTCGCGAAGTAATTGCAGGAGGCAAAGGATTCGGTATCGATCTGCAGAATTATCCTAAAGGTGTTTACCTGCTTCGGATTTCTACCGATCAAATGGATCTCACGGAAAAGTTGCTGAAACTTTAATCAACGAATAAACAAGAAGAGGCGGTCCCGAAAGATCGCCTCTTCTTGTTTATGCCATTAAGTCTTGATGTGAATGGGGGGTGGCCTCAGGCTACAGGCTAACGGCCTCAAGCTACAGGCT
>JAGOJO010000081.1:0-2431 GCA_017995075.1 Bacteroidia bacterium
GTAAAAGCGCTTACTGAAGAGTATATAGAAGAATACAATAACGAAAGACCTCACCAGGCGCTCAATAACATGACTCCGCGAGAATACCTGTTGAAATGTGGACAGCTTGCCGGCCCGCAAACTACCCACAACCTGACCACAGTTCAACAGGTCAACAACAAGTAACAATGAAAAACTCTATTTTTAAACTGTTCGAAAATGGGGGTACTTACAGTTGCAATATGCCAGCCAATTTTTTATCTTTGAGTATGCGCTCCCTCTTCCTCATTATTTTTTTGCTCGTCAACACGGTAACATCGGCTCAATACACAGACCGTTATTGGGCATTTGGAGATAGTGCTGGTATAGATTTCAAAAACTTGTCAAATCCACAACCTGCAAACAGTATACTTCGTGTAAGAGGAACATGTGCCAGCATTTGTGATAGTGCCGGTGACCTGCTGTTTTATTGTGGTAGTCCCAATTGGATACAATGGTTAGCCCCGAACAATATTATTACTGATGGAACAGTAATAAACAAAAATCATCAAGTATTTGAAAGTGGTGATTCTTTAGTAGGTGCTTTGTGGTATCAGGAAATGGTAATTGTTCCAAAACCAGGTGTAGATAGCCTGTTTTATATATTTGCAGCAGGAGTTACAACTGCAAAAAAAGGACTCTTCTATTCAATAGTTGATTTAAATTATAACAATGGACAAGGTCGAGTCATACAAAAGAATGTGCAATTACGAAATGATTACATTACAGATTGCATCACAGCAGTAAGACATGGGAACGGAAGAGACTGGTGGGTATTGGTACGGAGCTGGAGTAGTACTCCGACCAATGATATAACTGCCTATCTAGTTAGTCCTAGTGGAGTAACCGCTATGCCAACTCAGTACATAGGACCTAATGTTGCTAATGCGAGTGCGTACCGCTTAAAGTTCAATAAACAAGGCAATCATCTGTTTAATGTGTGCCAGATCGGTGGAGTTGAACGTTATGATTTTGATAGATGTACTGGGATTTTATCAAACCGGAATATTTATGCTGTACCTAATGTCTCCATAAGTGGGTATTGGGATTTTGAAATATCAGAAGATGAAACAAAGATGTATGCAGTAAGGAATATGCTAGGCCCGTTACAAAATACCACTAAGCTGTTTCAATATGACCTTGATACTGTCACATTTCTTTCAAATGCCCAATTAATGGCAACATACACAGACCCGGACGTAGGTGGTGCTTTGAAAATGGGTCCGAATGGCAAGATTTACTTTAGTATTGGATATTTTGGTGCCAATGATACATGTTTTGACTATCTTTATTGTTATTCTACAACGAATTTAACTAACACTAATTTATCTGTAATAAACTATCCTGATAGCACTTTTCCGGCTTGTGATTATCAGGCTTTCAGCTTTTATTTGGGAGGACATAAAGCTTATTTTGGTTTACCCAATAATCCGCATTATGAACTTGGTAAATGGGTAGGATCACCTTGTGATACTCTTTCTGTTGGGATTCCAGAATTGTTTCAAAGAAAGGGCGAGCTTAAATTGTACTACGATAAATCCTGGCAAACAGTATTTGTCAATGCGGAGCAACTGAAAGGTCGCACAGGAAAATTGCAGTTTTATTCCACCAATGGGCAACTAGTAGATGAAGTAAGTATTCGCCCCGATGGTGGATATTTCACCTACAGTTCTTCATTTGCTGCTCAACCGGCTGGTGTGTATATCGTGCGTTTGCAGACAGAAAAGGAAGTATTGACCGGGAAGTTTGTGAAGTGGTGAAGTTTCATGTTATTTTTCAGGACTACAAAATCAAATTAAACATAAAGCGGAGTAATGAGCGGAGTGGTTGCTGATCCCGGCTTAGGTCAATTCCAAAATGGGTTACAATTAATAAATAAGCCTTGTCGGTTTCTCAAAAAAATTTCGTGTGCAAATTTTGTGGGAGCAACAGGATTCGTCGCGAAGCTTCGCGACTGTGACCCTATGCGTTAAATTTCACAAACAACCAATCATGATCCAGAATGAGTTTCTCGATAAAAACTCTTGAGTTCATCCTTTTAATAAATGCTTCAGCTTTTCTCGCAGCTGAAATATTTTTAAATTGAAGCGATACTTTTAACTCCCAATCATTCGTCTGCGATGTATAACTACCCTTAAATGTAGCTTCCCTGTGTTCTTGGAGCCTTCTATTTATATCGTTGGTTTCACCGACATAGTATTTATCGATAGCCTTTGAATAAATGATGTATAAATAATGCATGATGAAAAGGTGTTTTTTAATCGAGTATAAATTTAAGCAAATTACCTGAATAAAGAATCATTCGAAGCATCCTAATATAGTTTTATCCGATCTTCAGGAGTATGCTTCGCATAATTCAGTGTTAGCTATTTTGAAATAAAAAAAGCCACTCTTTTGAGTGGCTTTTTTTGTG
>JAGOJO010000081.1:2531-3000 GCA_017995075.1 Bacteroidia bacterium
GGAGCAACAGGATTCGTCGCGAGGCTTCGCGACTGTGACCCTCTGCGTTTCTTCAGGAATATGCTTCGCATAATTCAGTGTTAGCTATTTTGAAATAAAAAAAGCCACTCTTTTGAGTGGCTTTTTTTGTGGGAGCAACAGGATTCGTCGCGAGGCTTCGCGACTGTGACCCTCTGCGTTTCTTCAGGAATATGCTTCGCATAATTCAGTGTTAGCTATTTTGAAATAAAAAAAGCCACTCTTTTGAGTGGCTTTTTTGTGGGAGCAACAGGATTCGTCGCGAAGCCTCGCGACTGTGACCCTCTGCGTAAAATTTTAATAATGACCGGAAATAAAAAAAGCCACTCTTTTGAGTGGCTTTTTCTGTGGGAGCAACAGGATTCGTCGCGAAGCCTCGCGACTGTGACCCTCTGCGTCAAATTTTAAAAATGACCGGAAATAAAAAAGCCACTCTATTGAGTGGCTTTTT
>JAGOJO010000081.1:3100-13282 GCA_017995075.1 Bacteroidia bacterium
CTGTGGGAGCAACAGGATTCGTCGCGAAGCCTCGCGACTGTGACCCTCTGCGTAAAATTTTAAAAATGACCGGAAATAAAAAGGCCACTCTATTGAGTGGCCTTTTCTGTGGGAGCAACAGGATTCGTCGCGAAGCCTCGCGACTGTGACCCTCTGCGTAAAATTTTAAAAATGACCGGAAATAAAAAGGCCACTCTATTGAGTGGCCTTTTCTGTGGGAGCAACAGGATTCGAACCTGTGACCCTCTGCTTGTAAGGCAGATGCTCTGAACCAGCTGAGCTATGCTCCCAATTATAATACTTATTGTACTCCTTTTTGTAATTGGGACTGCAAAAATAACCCTTGAGGTTAGATTACCAAAATAATTATTGATATTTCATGTTAATGATTGATAATCAGATAGAAGGCTTTTTTTGAAAGATGCTTTTACCTGCAAATTCAAAGTGACAGGCGTGATACGACTACAGAAAGGTATTAAAGCAAAAAAAACGGCTCCGGAATTAACCGAGGCCGTTTTAAGATGGTATGCTTTGAAATTAAACGACTTCAGCTACCGTATAGGTGCTTCCTCCGATGAATACCAGATCGTCGTGTCCTGCTGCGCTTTGTGCAGCATCGAGGGCATCCTGTACAGAGATATGGGTCTCGCCTTGTAATCCCATTGCTGTCCCCTGCTCCATGAGAGAGGATGCAGCCAGTCCGCGTGGAATATCTGCCTTGCAATAGTAATAACGGGCATTCTTCGGCAACTGCTGTAACATGGTATTGATGTCTTTATCTTCAACCATGCCCAATACGAAATGCAGTTTCTTATGTGGAGTGCGTTGTAACAATGGAAGTACTTGCGCAAATCCTTCTTTATTATGTCCGGTATCGCAAATAGTGAGCGGCTCGCGGCTGAGGATCTGCCATCTTCCGGCAAAACCGGTCGACTTAATCACCGTGCGAAGTCCTTTGCGGATAATTGCTTCCGGTAATTCGAAATCATCTTTGAGGTAATCAATCGCTGCTAATGCAGTACATACATTTTTCAGCTGATAGAGTCCGGTGAGATCCAGGCGGAGGTTTTTATAGAACACTGCTCCCTCGAACATCACCGTTGCCATCATATGGTCATCCAGCGGATCGTAGATCATACATTCCGCTTTGTAAATCTCATCGGCGAAAGTAATATCGGCATTGTGCTCGTTTGCTGCCTGGACAAAAACATCCATCGTAGCGGCATTCGATTCGCCAATTACTACCGGAACTTCTTCCTTGATAATTCCTGCTTTCTCTGCAGCAATCTTCGGCAACGTATCACCGAGGAAGTTCATATGATCCCAGCCAATATTGGTAATAACACTCAGCATTGGTGTAATAACATTCGTTGAGTCGAGGCGTCCACCAAGTCCCGTTTCGATAATGGCAATATCCGTTTCGTTCTCACGGAAATAATCAAAGGCCATCACAGTGCTCATCTCAAAGAAAGAAGGTTTGATCTGATCGAAGCTGGCTTTGTTGGCAGTGACCCATTCCGATACCCATTCTTCACTCACCATCTCTCCATCGATGCGGATCCGCTCGCGGAAATCTTTGAGGTGTGGAGAGGTGTAGAGTCCGGTTTTGTATCCTGCAGCCTGTAACACAGAGGCAAGCATATGCGCTACACTTCCTTTGCCATTGGTTCCGGCAATATGAATGCAACGTAATCCTTCCTGCGGCTTGCCCAGTGCCTCGCAAAGTGCAATGGTGTTGTCGAGATTTGGCTTGTAAGCCGCTGCTCCTACACGATGAAACATCGGTAATGCGGCAAAGAGATAGTCGAGAGTTTCCTGATAATTCACGTTGCAAAAATATGGATTTACTTATTCTTGAATGGGGATTTCAACAGAGTGTTAATAATGTTAAAGGCTGCTTTTCAATGCCAATTTATTTTTCTTGGGCTATCAGGAAGATCCTTGCGGAAAATTGCAGTGGGGGAGCGTTACCGGAGAATAAAATTGAAGGTGATGGATCCTTTTTGCTCTTCTACACCTGCCGGACTCGATGAAAATTTCGCTTTATAAGCCGCTTCTTTGCATTTTCTGAGTAAGGTGGCGTTGTTGAGCGTGGTGCCGCGGCCGGGTCCGTCAGCGCGTACTACATTGCCGTTTTTATCTACAATAATGTCTATGGTGATCTTGCCTTCTTCCTGTGAACGGTCTTCCACTTTGGGTAAACTCTTGGCACTTCTGCCAGCTAAATCAAAGCCTGGTCCAACGCCTGGTCCGTTACCTGTTCCACTTCCGCCTCCGGTTCCTGATCCGCTTCCGGGACCTGTTCCTGATCCGTTGCCTCCTCCATTGCCTGTTCCGCTTCCTCCGGTGCCATTGCCGGCCTGGGTTCCGCTGGGTGATCCGCCTTTATTTTTGCTGCCCGGGTAGAGGCTGCGTGGATCTACTTTCGGTGTTTCTACTTTGGGTAGTTGTGGCTGCGTTTTAACGGCAACAGTGGTCTTTTTTACTTCCGGTTTTTTCTCGGGCTTGGGATCTTTTTTCTTTTCCGGCTGATCAATCGTTACCGTTTCTTCAATATCACTGGTGATGATCTCGTCGTCGTTGACCGTTTCTGTTTCCGGTTCCGGAGTAACAGGTACCGGTACTCCCTGTTCGATATCGAGTGTTCCGAACTCTACAAAGCTTCCACCACCACCACCACCGGCCAACCCTTCTTCCCAAGGTGGAATAGGTGAGCTGATGTAAAGGATCATCAATAGAGCCAGAATGACCCCATGAATTAAAAGTGTTAATCCTGCGGAACGTAACTGATGCGATTTCATTATTGTCCGGGCTCCTTGGTGAGGTTGGTAGCAGCTACCATTTTAATCTTGTTCTTGTTGCCGATGTCGAGGAGAAAAACAACTTCCTGCCATTGTACGGCTTTGTCAACTTTAAGCAATGCAGTGGGATCAGTTTGTCCTGCTACTGCTGCCATTATCGCTGCTTCCACATTCTCTCTTGGAACAATATCTTCGTTGACTACAAACTGCAAATCAGGGGTGACAGAAATTACAACCGGGTGTTTTACACTCTGTATGCCGGTCTTGGAGTTCGGTAAGAGTAATTTCAGCACCGATGGGGTGGCCATGGTGGAGGTGATGAGGAAGAAGAGCAGCAGGAAGAACATGATGTCATTGAGTGAATGACTGAATACTTCCGAGTGTGCTTTCTGACGGCGACGCAGGTTCATTACTTAACAGGTTCTTCTAAGAGGTCGATGAATTGAACAGCGTTGATCTCCATTTTGTTGATCACACGGTCTACACGTTGAGTGAGGTAGTGGTAGCAGGCGTAAGCGATCATCCCTACGAGGAGACCGGCGGCCGATGAAATCATCTTCACATATAATCCGCCTGAAATGGTGTCGATCTCCAGACTGTTCTGCAGAGAGATCTGATAGAAGATTTTAATTACTCCGAAGATGGTTCCTAAGAATCCAAACATCGGGGCAATACCGGCAATCGTTCCGAGGAATCCGAGGTTCTTTTCCATCTGGAATACCTCGAGTTTGCCCTGGTTTTCGATGGCAGCTTCAATTTCACGTACCGGCTTCCCGAGGCGCGCTAACCCTTTGTCGATCATGCGTGCAATAGGGTTGTCGGTGGCTTTGCATAAACTGCGGGCAGCCTGAATGTTTCCCTGATGAACCTGGTCGCGGATCTGATTCATGAAGTTCTGGTCGAGGCGGCTGAATTTCAAAATGACAAACAACCGTTCGAAGAAGATGTAAAGTGCCAGTACACTGAGGATGGCAATCGGAATCAGAATGGGACCTCCTTTGCTGGCCATTTCCCATAGTGACATGCTTTGTTCTACAGGGGCAGTAACAGCAGGAGCGGTAGTGGCGGCAGCAACAGTGTCTGCAAGGGTTTGTGTACTCGTAGTAATCTGGAGTATCAACGACATACGTTACGGAATTAGCTTGATTTGTGAATGTGTAAAGGTAGATTCCGCAGGCAGTGGCTTTGATGCACGTGTGAGCAATTGCTAACAGTGGCGTGTTAGTACCCAAACGATGAGCTGTTTTTATTTATTGTGAAGACTTTGAACCTATTCGGGTACAAACGAATGTTAAATTAATTCTAATGGAGGTGATTTTTTGTGAATGGGTGATGATTTTCGTAGAATTGGGGTGTATTAATCTGAAAGATGAAAAATTACTTCCGAAATTTTACCTGGTGTCTGCTGTTGCTGTTCTTCCTGTCAGAACAATCATCTGCTCAAACATGTACCGGTCTGACTAAGTTTAAAAGCGGGAGCTCGAATGTTTCGTGGATTCATTGTACGGATGATCAGCAGATCGTTGTAGGTGGTGTTTATTATACAGCTACTCATTCTATTGATACATTTACGGTGTCGGCGTCTCCCGGTTCATACCTTTCTACCTGGGTGGCTTTTCTGGATTCTAATTGGAATGTGGTGCGGATGTTTTCAGGTTTGAGTCTGAAGAATTCCGGGTCGACTTTTTCAATGGCAAGGGTGTATGAAATGGTAGTGGATGATCAAAAAAATGTTTATTTCACGGGCACTCATTCGGAGGATTCATTGCGTTCCGGTGGTTTTGCTATTCCTTCTGATTCTTCTGCTGAAGTGTTTTTGGTGAGATTTGATTCTCTTGGTACTACTACCTTGTTGAAGACTTTCGGCTCGCGTTCCATTGGTACCAATTTTAAACATGATGATATGGGCAGGGCGATGGATGTGGATGGTTTTGGAAATATATACCTGACCGGATTGTTTGAAGGTCCATGGTTGTATCTGAATGGTGATTCAATTGCAAATTCACAGGGTTGGGCGTCTGTTACACGAACCGATGTGTTTACTGTTTCTTTCGATCCTTCCGGACAAACTCGCTGGTTGAAAGCTTGCGGTTCACCTGCGTTTGATGATGCTCCGCTTGGCCTCTCTGTAGGTGATGATGGTGGTGTGGCTATTACCGGTCAAACAGGCGTGGATAATGCTAACTTTATTTTTGGTGCGAATAGTTATCCATATAAAGATGTTACTTTCAGTTATCAGAGCTTTGTGGCAAGATATAATTCATTCGGGCAGGAGCAATGGTTTTGTAAACTGGAGCCTTATTATGGTGGTGGTCCCGATTTTGTAGGGTATGACGTTGCAACGGATGAAGTGGGGAATGTTTATGCAATGGGTTCGATGGACGCTTACGGAATTTTTAACGGGGATACAGTCGTCACTTCAAATTATAACAGCTACTTCATCGTTAAAATTGATTCGTTGGGTCAGCAGAAGTTCGTGCGGTTGGGTAATTCGGATACGTTTTATCCATATCCCGGTTATATCACGTATCGAAATGGCCGCATCGTGACGATTGGTCAGTCGTATACCAATCAACTCACGTTTGATCATCTTGGTTCTGCGGGAAGCACGGAGTCGTTTGTGGTGGTGCACGATACCAGTGGCAATGTGTTATGGCTGAGAGGGGCTGTTGTCGCTTCTGCTGCTGATATCGCATTTTTGTCGGTGAGTGTGGATGCGTTGGATCGTATTCATGTTTCCGGAATTGCCGATGGTGGTCTTGTAACTGTGGATTCATTGGCATTTAATGCTCCTTCTACCGGAGCGTATGTACTTTACAGATTTGATTCTATTCCGGATAATGGATTTACTATGAATCTTACAGTGAATGGAAGTGATACAGTGGTTTGTGGATATAGCCGGCAAATTCAGGGTGTTTCCAGTCCTTCCGGTTCATTGGTGAAGTATACCTGGTGGGCAGATAATGATACCATCACGAATCCAAATTTTGTTGGACCTAACCTGAATGCAAGTCCGAAAATGACTACTACCTATATTGCTTCAGCCATTTATAAAGGGTGTGTTGTGCTGGATACTGTTGTGCTTTATTCACTTCCATTGCCATTGGTGGCGGGTTCTGATACTTCTCTCTGTTTCGGTGATACATTGTCCTTGAACGCTACGGTTTATGCGAATGGTAATTATTCCTGGTCGCCTTCGCTGGGTTTGAGTTCTGATACGATTGCTAATCCAATCTTGTCAGCTTCGATGGATACAAGTTATGTGTGTACACTGCAGGTTTTTGGTTGTGTGAGCAGAGATACTGTAATGGTTGATGTTGCTCCTCCTGTAATTGCAGGCTTTACAAGTTCGACAAACTTCCTGACGGTAAATCTGATTAATTCTTCTACCGGTGCGGAAAATTACCTGTGGAGTTTCGGTGATGGATCTGTGAGTTCAGTATCTGTTAATCCGCAGTACACTTATGCCAATGATTCGTTATTTACTATCTGTTTGCTTGCTTCCAATACTTGCTTCTCCGATACTTTCTGTTTGTCTTTGGATCTGACGGGCACTGGTATTGGTTCTACTGAGTCCGGCACTGGTTTGTTGATTTACAACTATCCGGATGCATGGATGATCAATAGCGAAGTGCTTCTTTCTGCAGCGTATCAATTGGTGGATATTACCGGTAAAATTCTTCTGTCCGGTACAATTGATGGATATTCAACAAGTATATCAAAGGCTGGTTTGAGTGCCGGAATTTATCAGTTGATTTTAACTGATCAGCAAAAGAAGGTGGTAGGAGTAAAACTTTGGAAAGAGTAAGTGCAATTTTGTTGATTAAACATTCTCTTCCTTAAACCATGAGGAATACATAATGTAATTGCTGGCGATGCCTTCGATGAGTCGTTGGGTCTGTTCCGGATCGATGGATTTGACTTTTTTCGCGGGTACACCTGCGTAAATGGAATTGCCTTCTACAATGGTGTTTTCAAGTACTACCGCTCCTGCTGCGATGATGGTGTTGGAGTGAACTACACAATGATCCATCACAATCGCTCCCATGCCTACCAGTACATTGTCGTGTAAAGTGCATCCATGTACCAATGCGTTGTGTCCGATGGAGACATTGTTTCCGATTACCGTTTTCGCTTTTTGATAGGTGCAGTGAATCACCGCTCCGTCTTGTATGTTAACGTTGTTGCCGATGGTGATGCTGTGTACATCTCCGCGCACAACGGTGTTAAACCAAACGCTGCAATGATCACCCATAACGACTTCTCCTACAACAGTGGCGTTCTCTGCCAGGTAACAATCTTTTCCCATTATCGGGTGTATGCCGCGAACCGGTTTTACTAATGCCATATTTTTTTATTTATCTGAGTTATCGTATGAGCTGGAAGGCATGGTAATCTTCAAGACTCATAGCAAACTGTACGCTCTCTTCGCTGAAGTGATGGTTGAAACTTTCGAATTTTAATCCGCATTTTTCGAGTACATGAACAGAGGCGGTATTGGCAATGGCCGAACGTCCGATGATTCTTTTTAAATGCAGTTGTTCGAATCCATAAGTGACGCATTGCCTCGCCGTTTCTGTTGCATAACCCATGCCCCAGTATTTTCTGAAAAAACGATAGCCTAAATCAACCTGGTTTTCGCCGGGCAGATATTTGAGTCCGCACCAGCCAAGTATTTCGCCATCGTCTTTTCGCTCTGCTAACCATCTGCCCATACCATATTTTTTATAGGCTTCGTAGTTGCGGATGAATTCCGTGGCGGCTGCTTCACTTTCAAAGGGCGGATCACCGGTGTAACGAATGACTTCAGGGTCACTGTTGAGCCGGTAAAGTATCGGGCCGTCTTCTTCACGCATCTCGCGTAAGCGGCAACGTTCGGTTTCAAGGATGTATCCCATGGTTAGTAGAGGATAAAGCGTTGAAGGTTATCGTTGGTGTAATCGCTGTTGAAGATACGTAAAAAATATAGTCCGGCTGCTAAATTTTTATCTTTTAGTGAAATCTGCTGGGTGCCGTTGGTGGTGTAAAAGACGGTGGAGGTGACCAGCTGGCCGGTTTCATTGTAAATTTCGAGGCGGACCGCTTCCTCACGGTTGTGGCTTACCGAAATGGTGATGTCTTCGGGATGTCCGATGTTGGGACTGAGTACGATGTTGAAGGTGTTGGCTGTTGGATCTACACGTCGTACCGGTGATAAGGTGGAGAGTCCGGCAAGATCGATGAAGTTGAGGCGGTAAAAAGTGGCGGTGTCGAGCTGATCAGGATCGGTCCAGTTGTAGGTGGCGATGGTGCCGATGCCGCCGGTGGGTGCTTTCTGTGTGGCGGTGTTGTACTGGTTGTTGTCGGTCGATTTCTCTACTTCAATGCGGTCCAGATTCGTTTCGTTGTTGGTGCTCCAGTTCAGCTGCGCAAATTCATTGACGTTGATGGCGCTGAAGTTGAGCAATTCGAATGCGGGTGGATTTCCGTTGCGGGTGAACCAGATGGGTGCTGTCCAGATTTTATCTCCGTCACTTTGGGTGATTTCTGCAAAATAATAATAGGTGGAGGATGCCGGAATGGTATGCGTGTATTGTAAAGTGTCGTTGGCGTTTACCTGCGTGAGTACGGCGGCTGTGATTCCGTTGCCGGGTATCCCGTACCAGATGCGGATACTGCTGATGTTTTCAATGTCGGCGTCGTTGATGTGTACGTGCAGTGTGGGATCAGCAGCGTCGGAGCAGATGCTTCCCATGGTGTTGCCGTTGATAGTGAAGGTGACTTCTGCGTTCCAGTCGTCGCTGGCGTAGAAGTGCATGTCGCGAAAAGCCTGCATAATGCTGCCGCGGTTGAGACTATCAGTGAAGACTACAGTTCGTCCGGGATGAGTTCTTCCGAATACAATATAGTGGTTGTCGTGGTCGATGCCGGGTGCTACATGATATCCTTTGCGGAGTAAGTCGGTGAATCGGTCTACGTAGTTGAAGGTGGGTAAGCTGCCGAGTAAGGTGTCGGTGGAGAAGGCGGGTCCATTACGCAACGCAATACCTACAATGGCGTTGTCCCATGTAGCATTGTAGGGTTGTGCGAGCAGATTGCCGTAGTCGGTGTCTTCCATGTGGGCGAGATAGGCGAAGG
The DNA here is from genome assembly GCA_017995075.1 of Bacteroidia bacterium. Classification (GTDB taxonomy): domain Bacteria; phylum Bacteroidota; class Bacteroidia; order AKYH767-A; family OLB10; genus JAJTFW01. Next base: position 12,019 of record JAGOJO010000081.1, read on the forward strand.
CACCATCTCCACGTGCAGCAATCTTGTTGAAGAGTCCGGCATAATCACTCTGCGCATTGTAGATATCGTAGTTGTTGTTCTCCCATCCGATAATGCTGTCGAATCCGTAGATCAGTACATGTCCTCCGGTGCTGATTACTCCCCATTCCATTCCGTAGAGGGAGGTGAATACTTCGTCTTCGTTTTCAAGCAATGCTTCTGCTACGCCGAGATGGTATTCAGCTTTGGTCATGCCGATGCTGGCGTGGTTGTGGTCGGAGATGCCCCAGTAATTTACATGCGGACTAAATTGCCTGATGTATTCAAAACAGGAATTAACCGTTTGATAGTTCGGATCATTGGCCGCATTTCCATCCGAATACTCCGAATGCGAGTGGAGGCTTCCATAGAAAAATCGTTGCTGCGCATAATTCTCCTCTGCCCGGAAAAACGGGAGTAGATAAATGAATAGGAGGAGTAATTTCTTCATGGATTGGGCTTTGTCCTTGTTTCTGAGTTGGTTGCGATTGATCTGAACCATTCCGGTAGCCTCAAATATACTCGCTATGAGGTTGAATCGGTTGATTTTTAGCTTCCTGTGACAAATTTACGTGCAAAATTCATGAATCAATGCTCATCTCGACTACATTTGCCAAACAATTTGGATGGTTAGCCAACCATTTGATGTGATTCCCCGCCCGATCTCTAAATGAAAATATTGCAACGATTTCTTCCGGTATTGTTCTTCCTGTGCTTAGGAAGTTTTTCGGTGTTGGATGCTTTCGGACAATCTTCTCCTTCCGGTCGTATTTATGATCGTCGTGCGATGATTATAGATAGCCTCGTTTCTACCTTGGATCAGATTCGTGTGCAGCAGGATTCAATGCGTCGTTTATTTCGTCAGCAATCGACAAAGCTGGAGGAACTTACGGATGCAAACTTTAAACTGAATGAGCAAAACACAGAATTAAAGGAAGAGCTGAAGGAGGCAAAAGGAGATAATCTGCAGTCTACACATACCAACTCGATACTTTTTATTTTTAATGTAGTAGTAGGAATATTTTTATTGATCGCTCTTATCTGGATGTTCATGCGGAAGAAGGGTGATGATGCTGAACCAACAGTTGTGCCGGCAGGAAATGGTCGTAAATCGGTTGTTGAAGAAAACTTTGAACATAAGTTGGAGCGTATTCAGAAGCTCGGTAACTTGCGGGATAAAGGATTACTTACCGATGAAGAGTTCAATCTGCAGAAGAAGCAGATACTGGGCGAATAGAATCTCACA
>JAGOJO010000082.1:0-5926 GCA_017995075.1 Bacteroidia bacterium
GCGCGTATTGAACGACGACACTGTACATCCGGGAATGGGATTCGGCACCCATCCGCACGATAACATGGAAATCATCTCCATTCCCCTCTCCGGCGATCTGGAACACAAAGACAGCATGGGAAATGTAGCAGTGATCAAACACGGCGACATTCAGGTGATGAGTGCAGGAACCGGAATTCAACACAGCGAATACAACAAGAACAAGGACAAGGAAGTAAAGTTCCTGCAGATCTGGGTCTTCCCGAACAAAAAGAACGTAACACCACGTTACGACCAGATCACATTAAATACCGCTGACAGACACAACAAGCTCCAGCAGATTCTTTCCCCAAGTGCAGAAGATGCAGGTGTATGGATCCATCAGGATGCATGGTTTCACCTCGGACAATTCGACACCGGTAAAAAATCGACCTACACCATCAAACGCAAAGGAAACGGAGTATATGCGTTTGTACTGAAAGGGAGTTTGGAAATAAACGGACAAGCACTCGAAGCACGTGATGGTTATGGAATATGGGACACAGACACTATTGAACTCACTGCCACCGCAGATGCAGAAATATTACTCATGGATGTGCCCATGACAATCGGATAATCATCCATCATTGCAGAAAATAACGAAGGGTTACCAATTTACGGTAACCCTTCAACGTTAGTAACGGTTACTTACAATGGGTTCTGATAAGCAGGATTATTAACAAAGGTTGTATCCGTAAATGATTTTAAAAATTTCACCAGACATTGTTTTTCATAAGGTGTCAACATCAACCCAAATGCTTTAGCCGACTTTGTCATGATTGGATCGATATTAGGTGAATTCTGATGAACACCGCTATTGTAAAACTCCACCACTTCCTCGAGGGTCTTAAATCTTCCATCGTGCATATAGGGAGCAGTCAGTTCAATATTACGCAAAGTGGGAATTAAAAATTTACCATCATCCTTCACCGCTCCGGTAAAATTGTACAAGCCACGATCATAACCTACCGGCAGACTATCGAGCCCATTATTTGTCACCATATTCGACGTCATCAAAGGTGCGTCGTGACAATGGAAGCAATCGCCCTGCTCCGTATAAAAGATCGCCATTCCCGTAAACTCCTCTTGCGATAAATTAATTTCATGCCTTAAATACTGATCAAACCTTGAATTAAAACTGATCATGGTACGCAGGTATTGCCCAATCGATTTTACAATATAGTTTTTGAGCTCAATATCCGACATAGCAGAGAAATTATTGTCGCCAAACGACCGGAAGAACATATTTTGGTATTTAGAACTATTTGACAAGCGACGACGCAGTGTATCCATATTAGTATTGAAAAACTCCGGTTCAAAATCGCCCATACAGACCTGCTCCGTAGTAGAGAAACGGCCTGTCCAGCTGAAGTTTCTCTTAAACCCAAGATTCACATGCGGCATTATACTCACCGTATCGCCCAGCGGATTGATATGATAAGCCGAAGAATACGACTTATCCACATGGTGACAGGAAGCACAACTCAATCCATTTGACGACATAATCGGATCAAAAAACAAATGATGCCCCAACTCCACTCCTTCAACCGTCAGCGGATTATCAGCCGGAATAATCAATGGCGGAAAACCCTCCGGCACCGTCAGTGACAATGGGGTAGTCTGATGGCCAACTTGATTGTCAAGATCCTTTTTACAGGAATAAATCAACCCGACCAGGAGCACAAACAACAAGAGTTTTGTTTTCATTGTATCGTAAATATATCGGTTCCATTATTTTTCAACTTCGTCATTGCCGCCATCACTCCCATCGAATAATTACCATCGACATTGAAATCGTAGATTGCCGGATTCTTAAACCATTCATTCACGTTCATCACAAGTTCCTTTGCATTGAGACCTGCATTCAGATCAAAATGATGACTTATCGTGCAATTCACCAGATACGCATTCTTTCCGACGTGCATCGCATATCCATAAGTACCTGAAGAATCCACATAGCTTCCTTCCAGTTTCATAAAATGATAACCACCACCCATCATATCCGGCCAGGCCATATTGATATTCTCCACAGTAGCCGGCAAGGAGTTGGAAATATTATGCGCAGAATCAAGACCAAGCAATAATTTCATCCCGATAAAATGTCCGGTCGCAGGAAGAGTAAACTTCAATTGCTGCGTTGAAGCAACACGCGCATCTACATAATTATAATCTGAAATTTTCACCAGCGAACTATCCGCTTTGATCAGCTGAACTGAAGAAACATAAAACTGAAGTCTTGAAAAACTGGTTGTATATCCGCCAGCATTGGCAAACATGATCGTATCAAACTGCAGCGGGACACCATCATTGGTAAACTTCAGCTGAAGTTGTAACTCATCAGTTGTTGCAGGAGAAGTTTCATCATCCTTTTTGCAACCTCCGAATACCACGAAGATTAACAAAATGTAAACAAGTCTGTTCATGTGTTTTTGTTTAATTGTTTCTACGTAAAAGTAAGTCTGAAGCTACGGTAAATCCAATGATTCATCTCACAACAAAAACTTGTTTTTCAATCACAAAACAACACTGAAAAGTGCAATGTAACATGTGTTACCAAAATATGAACACAAAGATTGACGCATGTCATAAAAACTCAAATCGCGGCCCTACATTTCATGTTCAAACAATCAAACTCATCAGGAGAATCCCGGACCAAAAGAGTTCTTTCAAATTTGATACATTTGTACTATGAAAAAACTACTGCTGCTCACCGCCCTCTTCTGTATTTCCCAGGCATCTGCACAAACGCCCAACACCAATCGTCCCCGACTGGTTGTAGGAATTGTTGTTGACCAGATGCGACCGGACTACATCATCCGCTATTGGAACAAGCTGGGCAATGCAGGCTTCAAACGTATCCTCAAAGAAGGATTCAATTGCAGGAACACACAGTACAACTACGCACCAACTTATACAGGTCCGGGACATGCGAGTATCTACACCGGCACCACACCTTCGATGCATGGCATTGCAGGAAATGATTGGTTTGATGTTGCGGCAAACGACACTGTATACTGTGCATCCGATGAAAAAGTAACTGCGGTAGGCGGCGAAGGAAGAGAAGGAATGATGTCGCCATCGCGATTACTCACCACCACCATCACCGACCAGTTACAGCTGAGTACACAGATGAAAGCAAAGGTCGTTGGAATCTCGCTCAAAGACAGAGGCGCTATTCTGCCAGCAGGAAGAAGTGCAGATGCCGCGTATTGGTTCGACGGAAAAACCGGCAACTGGATCAGCAGCACCTGGTACATGAACAGTTTACCAAAATGGGCACAGGATTTTAATGAACGTAAATGGTCGGAGGAGTATCTTTCACAACCCTGGAAAACGGTATTACCCATCAACTACTACACCGAAAGTGATCCCGACGACTCTCCCTACGAAGCACTTTTCAGAGGAGAAACGAAACCGGTATTCCCACATGACCTTCCAGCACTCAGAGGAACAAGTTTTGATTTATTGAGACGCACACCTTTCGGAAATACACTCACAAAAGACTTCGGACTTGCCGCCATCCTCGGAGAACAAATGGGGGCCGACAGCATTACTGATTTTCTTTGTCTGAGTTTTAGTTCTACCGACTATGTAGGCCATCAATACGGACCCAATGCCATTGAAACGGAAGACACCTACATCCGCCTCGACAGAGACATGGCAGACTTACTAACGTTTCTGGATAACCGAATTGGCAAAGGAAAATACCTCGTATATCTCACCGCCGACCATGCATGTATGGAAAATCCCAAACACATGATGGATCATAAAATACATGCAGGATTTGTACCATCTGCCGGTATTGAAGATAGTCTGCGAAGTTTGCTCAACAGAACCTACGGGCACCCCGAATACATCCGCTGCTTCATTAACGACCAGGTATATCTTCACGAAGACAAAATTCTAGCAGACAAAAACGATATCTGCGCCATTGAAGCAACCATTGCCCGTTATGCAAAAGATCATATCCAGGGAGTGTATCTCGGACTCACCTCCTGCGATCTGGAAACGGAATCGTACGACGACCTGATCCGACAACGCATTCAGAACGGACATTATCATGGCAGGTCAGGCAATGTATGGCTCGTTTATGCACCGGGCTGGACCGAACGTTTATACGGTGGAGATGGCAGACAGGGAACAACACATGGTAGTCCTTATGCTTATGACGCACATGTTCCACTCTACTGGTTTGGCTGGAATATCCCTGCAGGAAGTTCTACAGATTTAGTCAACATCACTGACATTGCACCAACTTTAAGTTTCTTGTTGAACATCACCTTACCGAATGGATGTACAGGAAATAAAATTGATGCGTTGGTCAAATAAACTTTTCCGAGATAAACTTCATACCTTTGCCCCATGTTACCGGGAATCATTCTCTTTCTGGAAAGTTTAGGCGGCGGGGAACTGCTGGTTATTCTATTATTTGTTTTAATGTTTTTCGGCTCAAAGAACATTCCCAGTCTGGCCCGTGGTTTAGGCAAGGGCATCCGCGAGTTCAAAGATGCCATGAACGGTGTCCAGAGCGAGATCAAACAGGGCATGTACGAGATTGAAAAACAAGCCAATGTGGATGCCCAGCAAACAAAAACCCCTTTAGTAGCTGAGCAGGCCAACACCGCAGAACCACAGCCGGAGCCCACAGAACCTGTAAATGAGACACCGCAGGCCTCCGTTCCGGAAATCAAACCCGAAGAGCGATCTGCTGCCCGGTAATCGCCAGGCATATCTCCATTTTCTGAAGAGCATACGGAAAAAAAACTTCCAACAGGCAAATTAATATTCTGTTTTTCAGCAGTTTAAAGAAAAATTGGCCCCCTTTTAAAACAATTACACTTTGGAAACGTTTTTTATGGAAATAGTTTCAGTAGTTTTGCGGACCGAATTAAAACCATGCCCATACTCCCATCAGAAGAACGAATTCTACACGGCGCCGACGAGTTGTTTTGCCGTTTCGGGATAAAGAATGTGACCATGGACGACATCGCCCGACATATCGGTATGTCGAAGAAGACGATTTACCTCCACTTTGAAGACAAAAACAAAATTGTGATGCGTCTGGTAGAGCTCACAATAAACGACCATACCGAAAAATTTGAAGCCTTTGTAAAGACCTCCAAAAACGCCATTGAGGAGATATTGCATATCATGGATTATATGCGCGCCACTTTCGCCCGATGCAATCCGAACATGTACTATGACATGCAACGCTTTCATCCGGAAGCCTGGCAGATATTCAGAACATTCAAGGAAGAAAAAGCCTTTGAACAGGTGATGATGAATTTCGAGAAAGGACGTCAACAGGGATTATACAGAAAAGACTTCAATGCCAAAATACTCAGCAGACTTCGACTGGAAGAAGTTGAGCTCGGCATGAACCCTTCCTGTTTCCCTCCTGATAAATACAATATCCACGATGTGCAGGTACAGTTGTTGGATCACTTCCTCCACGGAGTCTGCACCTTAAAAGGCCATAAACTCCTCAACAAAATTAAAGAACTGCATGAAGATGAAGATTAATTCATTTATTCTGCAATTCATCGGCGGAATGATCGTCTCAGCAGGTAAAAAATACTATTCAGAATTCTGACTTCCATACCTAACCATTCAACATAGAAATTTGCAACCCTAAATAAAGTACTATGAAAAAACTCCTGACTTTGTTGCTCGCAGTGATGATCAGTCATGGCATGCGTGCACAGGACAATACCTTCAGCCTCAAAAAGGCCATCGAATACGCTCTGGTAAACCAGCATTCGGTGAAAAATGCATTACTGGATGAAGAGATTGCCCGTAAAAAAGTAAACGAACTGGTGGGAATCGGCACTCCGCAGATTGAAGCCAGTGCTGAGCTGAATGATTTCCTGAAAATACCGGTGAGCTTTGTTCCCGGTGAATTTTTTGG
>JAGOJO010000082.1:6026-13183 GCA_017995075.1 Bacteroidia bacterium
GCATTCGGAAGTTTCAGTTACAACAACTCTCGATCAGAGTTCGATATTTTCGATACCGGATTACGTTGGTTTCCGACAGCTGTCATCGGCGCAAAACTCACTATACCTATTTGGGATGGATTGCAAAAGAGCGCACGTGTTTCGCAGGCAAAATTAAAATTGCAACAGGTTGATAATTCCATCGAAATGGCGAAGAGCGGATTTCAGCTGGAACTCAGCAATGCTAAAGCCAACTATCAAAACAATAGTTCGAGTCTGGGCATCGTGAAGAAAAACCGCGAACTGGCCATGGACATTGCCAAAACAGCGAAGATCAAATACGACAATGGTGTTGGATCAAGTCTGGAATTGGTGGATGCAGAAAGCTCTTTACGTGAAGCAGATGCCAACTATTTCAGCACACTCTATGAAACGATCATTGCCCGCATCGACCTCGACAAAGCAAGTGGCAACATCTCCTATTAAAAACTACAACCCTGAAATGATATTCTCTATGAAAAAGACATTTTATATTCTCCCGATCCTCCTCACTGCTTTGTTAAGCGGTTGTGGCGAGAAAGATAAAGCTGCTCAACTGGAAGAGTTGAAGAAGCAACAAAGTGAAATCAAACAACAAATTGCTGCGCTGGAATCAGAATTAGCTAAAAGCGGCGAAGGAAAAAAATCCGATGGTAAAGCTGTTGCGATTACAACCATGGAACCTGCAACCTTCCGTCACCTGATTGAAGTGCAGGCGAAAGTAGAAGGAGATGATAACGTGATGGTGAGTCCGGAAACAATGGGAACCATCAGTCGCATCATGGTGAAAGTGGGCGACAAAGTAAGTGCAGGAAGCGTACTTGCTGAACTCGACAACAATGTTTACCTGAAAGGACTCGAAGAATTGCAAAATGCACGTGAGTTCGCCAATACGGTGTACCAGAAACAGAAGTCGTTATGGGATCAGAAAATCGGTACAGAGATTCAGTACCTGCAGGCGAAGAATAATCTCGATGCACTGGATAAAAAAATCGCCACTACCCGTCAGCAACTCGACATGACGCGCATCAAATCACCGATCAGTGGTGTGGTGGATATGGTAGATGTAAAAATCGGACAAGCGTTCTCACCGGGCATGCCGGGAATCCGTGTTGTTAATTTTTCAAAGTTGAAAGTCCAGGCAGAAGTTGCTGAAGCATACATTGCAAAAGTGAAGCAAGGTGATCCGGTAGAAATCTACTTCCCTGATCAGCAGCAAACCATCAATGCAAAAATCAACTATGCAGGAAAAGTAATTGATCCGATCAACCGCACCTTCAAAGTAGAAGTAACGATGGGCAGCAAAGAAAACACCTTGCATCCAAATCAGGTGGCAGTTGTACGCATCACTGATTATAAATCTGACGCAGCAATGTCGCTTCCGCTGGCAGTAGTACAATCTACACCGGAAGGAAGTTATGTATTCATTGCTGATGGAGGAAAAGCCAGAAAGCAGATGGTAAAGACAGGAAAGAACTATGCAGGACGACTTGAAATCACCGAAGGCTTAAAAGCCGGAGATAAAGTCATCACTACCGGATATCAGGATATGGTGGACGGACAATCCATCAATCTTTAATTCATATATAGTAATCACTTTTAACAACCCTTCACGTCATGAAAGACGTATTCAAAGAATTTAAACCCAGCAGTTGGTCGATAGATAATAAAACGACCATCTTCATCGTCACCGTGATCATCACGCTGGCAGGGATGATGGCCTATAATGGTCTGCCAAAAGAAAACTTCCCTGATATCTCTCTCCCACAGATCTTCGTGAGTGTAGTACATCCAGGTACTTCACCTGCGGATATGGAGAATCTGATCGCCAAGCCGATTGAGAAGCAGGTAAAGGGAGCATCCGGTGTAAAGAAGATCACCAGTAATTCCGTACAGGATTTCACCTCAGTAATTGTTGAATTCAACTCGGACGTGAAAGTTTCCGATGCCAAACAGCGTGTCAAGGATGCGGTGGACAAAGCAAGAGCCGATCTCCCGAATGATCTCAAACAGGAGCCTACGATCACCGATATCAACTTCAGCGAAATTCCGATTCTATACATCAATATTTCCGGTGATATGGAACTCAACAAACTGAAAAATTATGCTGAAGATGTGAAAGACAAAATCGAAAGCATGAAAGAGATCAGTCGTGTTGAGATGGTTGGTGCACTCGAACGCGAAATTCAGATCAACGTTGACATGTATAAAATGCAGGCAGCACAAATCGCACTTGGTGATATTGAACGTGCTGTTGCATATGAAAACATGTCTATTTCCGGAGGTACTGTTTCTTCCGACGGAGTAAAGCGTACCATTGGTGTAAAAGGTGAATTCAAATCTGTTGAACAGGTTAGAAACATCATCATTGCCGGAGCTTCCGGTGCCAGCGTATATCTCAAAGACATCGCCGACATCAACGACACATTCAAGGAACAGGAAAGCTTTGCACGTCTCGACAATAAAAACGTGATCACCCTCAACGTGGTAAAACGGACAGGTTACAACCTCATCGAAGCCACCGATAAAATCAAGGGCATCGTAGAAGAGATGCAGGAGAAAGATCTCCCGAAAAATCTCAGCATTGTAATGACCGGCGATCAGAGTGATCAGACCAGAACAACCTTACATGATCTCATCAACACGATCATCATTGGATTTATTCTGGTATTGATCATCCTCATGTTCTTCATGGGAACCACCAATGCCTTCTTCGTAGCGATGAGTGTACCGCTATCGATGTTTGTTGCCTTCCTTTTCATGCCGGTCATTGGATTTACCCTCAACATGATTGTATTGTTCTCTTTCCTGTTAGCACTCGGAATTGTAGTGGATGATGCCATCGTGGTAATTGAAAACACGCACCGCATATTCGAAAACGGAAAGCGAAGTATCAAGGAAGCCGCAAAACTGGCTGCAGGAGAAGTATTCCTCCCTGTATTCAGCGGAACCATGACTACACTCGCACCGTTTATACCACTCGCATTCTGGACAGGCACCATCGGAGAGTTCATGTATTACCTGCCGATCACCTTGATTGTAACGCTGCTTGCATCCTTGTTTGTAGCGTATATCATCAATCCGGTATTCGCAGTACAATTCATGAAACCGCACGATGAAGAGCATATCATGCATCCACGGATGACACGCGGCATTAAAGTCAGCTCAGTTGTTCTCATTGCGTTGAGTGCCATCTTCCACATAGCCGGATCACATGCTATCGGCAATCTCATGCTGGTGGTAATCGGATTCAACTTCCTCAACCATTTCTATCTGCAGAAAGTCATCTGGAAATTCCAGGAAGTAAGATGGCCACGCTTCAAGGAATGGTACGGACGCAAACTGGAGTGGGCGCTTAAATATCCGAAGACACTCGTACTTGCAACAGTCGGACTCTTCTTCTTCTCCATCTTCGCCATGGTAAAAAGAGCACCGGATGTAGTATTCTTCCCTGCCAGTGATCCGAACTTTATCTACGCCTACATCAAAGCTCCAATCGGCACCGACCAGTATGTAACCGACAGCATTGCCAAGATTGTTGAGCAACGTGTATACAAAGGACTCGGCAAAGACAATCCGATTGTTACCTCTGTTATTACTAACGTTGCCGTAGGTACGAACGATCCGAACGAATTTGATCCGAGCGTACAGCCACATAAAGCGAAGATCACTGTTGCCTTCAAAAAGTTCAGCGACAGGAATGGCATCTCGAGTAAACAATACCTCACCTCTATCCGCGAAGCTGTAAAAGGAATTCCCGGAGTAGAGATCACAGTCGACCAGGAACAAGGCGGACCACCAGTAGGTAAACCTATCAACATTGAAATACGCGGTGATAAATTTGAGGAACTCGTTAAAACATCAGAAGAACTCCAGCGCTACCTCAATGCAGAAGACATTGCCGGCGTAGAGCAATTGAAATCTGATTTCGAAACAAGCAAACCGGAAATCGTATTCAACATCAACCGTGAACGCGCCAACCGCGAAGGCATCAGCACTGCACAGATCGGAATGGAAATCCGCAACGCCGTATTCGGAAATGAAGTATCCAAATTCCGCGACGACAACGACGAATATCCGATCCAGTTACGCTACAAATACGACCAACGCACCAATGTTGATGCATTGAAAAATTTAAAGATCACCTATCGTGACATGAACATGGGTGGTGTTGTGCGACAGGTACCACTCTCTGCCTTCTGCGATATCGAATACAGCTCTACCTTCGGCGGAATCAAACGTATCAACCAGAAACGTGTAATCACCGTCAATTCAAATGTACTCAGCGGTTATGACCCCAACGGCGTAGTTACTGCAGTACAGAAAGCGGTAGAAGCATTCCCGAAACCCGATGGCATTGAAGTAGCGCTCACCGGACAACAGGAAAAACAGGCAGAAACGATGAGCTTCCTCGGAACAGCCATGCTGGTATCACTCGGACTCATCTTCCTCATTCTTGTTACACAGTTCAACTCACTCAGCAAACCTATCATCATTCTCACGGAGATTATCTTCAGTATGATTGGTGTATTCCTGGGCTATGCCATCACCGGAATGACCATCTCCACCATCATGATGGGAGTAGGAATTGTAGCGCTTGCGGGGATTGTTGTACGAAACGGAATTCTATTGGTAGAGTTTACAGATCTGCTCAAAGAACAAGGTGTCAATACCTGGGATGCCATCATTGAAGCAGGGAAGACACGTATGACACCGGTACTGCTGACCGCATTTGCCACCATGCTTGGATTGATTCCACTCGCTGTCGGACTCAACATCGACTTCGAAGAATTACTCACGACAGGAAATCCGCATCTCTTCTTCGGAGGCGACAGTGTAGCCTTCTGGGGACCACTCAGCTGGACCATGATCTTCGGACTCTCCTTCGCCACCTTCCTTACCCTGATCCTCGTACCAGCCATGTATCTCCTTACAGAGAGAGCAAAAGCACGCTGGAACCGATTCATGGATCGCATCATGGGAAGAAGTGAAGCACCAAAAGCAACGAATGAAACTGTGCTGGATGATATTTAAAATCCGAATGAACTAAAAGAAAAAGGGCTGTCGGAAACGATGGCCTTTTTTTATTCCCGGACGTCCGATTCTCCACCATACACCCTCTGAAAATAGGCCTAAATTCACTTTCTTTGCACCCGTGAAAAACATTCTCCTCCTCACCTTCCTCCTGCTCACTTCCTATTACAGCAATGCACAGGAAGGACGTCTGATACGCACCGAACTCTTCACTATTCCCACCGAAAAAGTAGAAGGTCCTTCCGGATATACGTTTAAAATTGCCGCCGACAGCAAGGAGAACATTGCTTTCAATGCCTGCTCGCGCCCCTACGTATATATTTTCACGAATGCCGGAGTACAAATAGACAGTGTTAAACTGCCGAATGATAAATGTGTCCGCGCCATGGAGTTCGACGAATACGACAATCTCCTCATCATGGACAACGACGAGCAGAAAATTTACCGCTACAGTTTGCAGTACAAAAAACTCGAAACGCTACCCTACGCCAAACCGGAAGACTGGTTCAATCTGCAGAATCACTATTACAAAAACTTCGAGTTACCTTCTATTCCTACCTATTACTCCAACAACGATTACCTGCAAGACTTTTACTTCACCCGATTTGCTTATAGTTATAATCTCTTCTTAAACTATAAAAACGGATTCATTTACCAGGCGCATTATAATTTTCTAAAGAAGATCAACAATCACAAGACGTACGCGAATATGAAAAAGGACGACATGTGGTTATCCGACAACATCACTCCGAAGAGTAAAGTCCTGCTGGTAAACGACGACAACAAATCAGTACTTTACTACGACCGTTTTTACAACCTGATTTACGAAAACACGCAAACGGGAGCGGTAGTTGTAAATGCAGCACTCAGCTCCGGCTCTGAACCGGCCCGATTCGATTACTGCACCAATCAGAAGCAGGAAAAAGTATTTGGTATCAGCGGATTCAACAAGCGCTCCATTACCATTTCCAGCTGGAGGCCATAAGCGTAGAATTTATTTTTTATGGAGTAAACAACCGTACTTTTTGTTTTGGTTAAACGAACATGCGCCTGCATCTACAGGCCTCAACATTTTACAAAAGAGAAAGACCGAAAATTCAGCCGCTACATTCCCACTGAAAAAATGGAATAAGCAGAAAACAAAAAACCCCATCATACGACGGGGTTCTTGAAATTTTATGAGTTACGATTAAGCTTCAGCAGCTGTCTCGAATGGTTTCACGTAAACGTATGACTTCTCGTCAGACTTCTTACGGAAAACAACAGTACCATCGATCAATGCGAAGAGCGTATGATCTTTACCGATACCTACATTGTCACCTGCACGATGTTTTGTACCACGCTGACGAACGATGATGTTACCAGCGATTACTTTCTGACCTCCGTAAATTTTAATTCCGAGGCGTTTGCTATGTGATTCGCGTCCGTTCTTGGAACTACCGACGCCTTTCTTGTGTGCCATGTTCTAATACTGTTGTTGCTTTATGAATTAAGCAGAGATTTTTTCAATTTGAATTTTAGTTAACTGTTGGCGGTGGCCATTCAGTTTACGGTAACCTTTACGGCGCTTCTTTTTGAAGACAATCACCTTGTCACCTTTAATGTGAGATAATACCTTGGCAGATACAGAAGCACCCGCAACAGTAGGAGCACCAACTTTTACCGAACCATTATTATCTACGAGCAGAACCTGATCGAAATTCACAGAGTCTCCCTCGTTTGCTTCGAGACGGTGAACAAACACAGGTGTATTTTCCTGCACTTTAAATTGTTGACCGGCAATGTTTACAATAGCGTACATGTTATTTCAGCTTATTTTCCCTTTTGGGGAGGGCAAAGATACAACACCCTTTTGTAATTAACAAATAGATGTGCAGAATTGAAGTAAAATGAATTAACGGCTCATTATCAATACCTTACATTTTAATCGATGCCAAAAAACCACCCCTCTTCCCTGGAAAAAGCAAAATCCGGAAAAATACCTGCCTAAGCATAACCATCTCAGCATCAGGTGAAAAGGTGAAAATTAAACTTGAACATTGTAGATCGGCTCGAAATTCCGGAAAAAGTCCAGTCTGGAAAATATTAAGGTTTGTATTGCTGGA
>JAGOJO010000083.1:0-7915 GCA_017995075.1 Bacteroidia bacterium
AAAATTGAAGTCACAGAGTTTAAAAGGTATACAGAAGAGTATCTTCCTTTTGCACTTGTGGCATTGTTTTTCTTTCTCCTGGAAATAGTGTTGCGTTATACATGGTTACGAAGCCTGCCTTGATATGTTTAAATTAGATCACCCGCAGATGATATACCTGTTCGCGCTGATTCCGGTGCTGATGCTGCTGTATTATCGGATGAAGCGATGGAAGAAAAAGGCGATTCAACAATTCGGAGATCCCGCGTTGGTGAGAAAATTAAATCCGGGTGTTTCTATTTCTCGTCCGGGAATAAAGTTTTTCCTGTTGATGTCAGCTGCGTTGATGTTAGTAGCCGGTATTTGTGGGCCACTTATCGGATCTCGCCTCGAAGAAGTTAAACGAAAGGGTGCTGATATCATTATTGCATTGGATGTATCCAATAGTATGTTGGCCGAAGATATTAAGCCCAACCGGATTGAGCGTTCAAAACAGGCATTGAATCAGCTGATTGACCGTCTGGAAGGAGATCGCATCGGGATCATTGTTTTTGCAGGTGAGGCATACGTTCAGTTGCCGATTACTACTGATTACAATGCAGCTAAAATGTTCATCAGTTCTATCAATACGAATATGGTGCCGACGCAGGGAACTGCCATTGGAGCGGCAATTTCACTGGCAAGAGAATCGTTTACTGATACAACAAAAAAACATAGTGCATTAGTGATTATTACGGATGGTGAAAACCACGAAGACGATGCTGTGGAAGAGGCGAAACTGGCAACAGAGCAGGGGATAAAAGTGTTTACTATTGGTATGGGCTCAGAGGAAGGTGCGCCAATTCCGATTTATAATAATAGTGCTGTGGTTGGTTTTAGACAAGATAATTCCGGTCAGACTGTTGTAACAAAACTGAATCCTGCTATGCTTACAGAAATTGCTGATGCCGGAAATGGTCGATTCGTTCGTGCGACTTCTTCTGACGATGGAATTGGATTAGTGATGAAAGAATTGAATGCGCTCGATAAAAAAGAATTCAAGGCTAAAATGTATACCGATTATGAGAATCAGTTTCAGTATTTCATTGGCGCTGCTTTGTTGTTATTGCTGATTGAGTTTTTACTTGGCGAAATGAA
Organism: Bacteroidia bacterium; assembly: GCA_017995075.1. GTDB lineage: Bacteria > Bacteroidota > Bacteroidia > AKYH767-A > OLB10 > JAJTFW01. Next base: position 1,117 of record JAGOJO010000083.1, read on the forward strand.
AAGTAAATGGTTTGCTCAGTTGAATCTGTTTACCGTTAAACCTAAGGAGGATCTGAAATGAAATCACCAATTATAGTTTCACTCTTGATTTGTTCTACAGGTCACTTATGGGCCCAGAATTCGGAGGTGGCGAAGGGGAATGAGGAGTATGAAAAGAAACGATACCGTAATGCTGAGTCTTTGTATCGTGAGGCAGTAAAAAAAGATCCGAAACAATATCCCGGGAACTACAACCTGGGTAGTGCTTTGTATCGTCAGGATAAATTTGAAGAGGCTGCTCAGCAGTATTTAAATTCTTCTGTAGTAGATAATGATCCCGAAAAGCAGGCAAAGGCCTATTACAATATGGGGAATGCATTGATGAAGGCTGAAAAATATCAGGAGTCAGTGGAAGCTTATAAAAAGGCTTTACGGATTAATCCGAATGATGAAGATGCCCGCTATAATTTATCGTATGCTATGCAAAAGCTTAAACAGCAACAGCAACAGCAACAACAGCAGAATAAGGATCAGAAGCAGGATCAGCAGAAACAGGAGCAACAAAAACAGGATCAGCAGAAGCAGCAGGATCCAAAGCAACAGCCTCCTCAACAACAGCAACCTCAACCTCAACCAAAGCAACCGAAAATGACGAAGGAAGAGGCAGAGCGCATGTTACGTGCATTGAAGAATGATGAAAAGGAGTTGCAAAAAGAAAAGGCGAAGAAGTATCCGGTGACTAATTCTAATCCGGAGAAGAACTGGTAATATTTTTAATTCGCAGGATAATACTATTGGTAATTTCTTCCGGCGACTTTTCTCCGTCAACCGTAAGATGTGCCTGTACATAATACGGGAGTCGTTTCTTCAATGATTCCAGTAAAAACTCCATGATATCTACATCGTCCATTTTGGCTATTAGCGGACGTTTGTTCTTTGTTGGTGCTATCCGATGAAACAATACTCCCGGATGGCAGCGAAGGTAGATGGTAGACCCGTGTTCATTAAGCCATTCAATATTGTCACTGTAAGCAGCGCATCCTCCTCCTGTAGCTACAACTATGTGTGTCTGTTTTTTTAAACTGTAAAGTGCGGATTGTTCGGCTTTGCGAAAATGTTCTTCTCCATGCATTTCAAAAATAACAGGGATCGACATTTTTTCCCTTTCTTCAATTAAATCATCCAGGTCGATAAATCGATAGCCAAGATTCTCAGAAAGTAGTCGCCCGACCGTTGATTTTCCGGCTCCCATATACCCGATTAAAAAAAGCAAGGATGGTTCTGCCATTTATCGCTTGTAAAAACGCATTTTATAATCCGCATCAACTTTCCCTTTGGTGATATCGTTGAGTCGTCCTTTCAGCAATGTTTTCTTCAATGGTGTAAGACGGTCAGTAAATAATATCCCTTCGATATGATCGTATTCATGTTGGATAATCCTTGCCTGGATGCCATCATATTCTTCGGTGTGCGTATCGAAATTAATATCCTGATAACGGATAATCAGTTTCGGATGACGATCAACATCTTCGCGGATGCCCGGAATACTCAGACAACCTTCGTTGAATTTCCATTTAGGTCCTTCTTCTTCCAATATCTCCGCATTGATAAATACTTTTTTAAAGCCGTCTGCTTCGGGATTGTCTTCCTTAAATGGTGTTGCGTCTATTACAAATAAGCGAATAGAAAGTCCAATCTGTGGTGCTGCCAGACCCACGCCCATACTATGATACATGGTCTTAAACATGTTGTCGATTAACTCAGTGAGTTTGGGGTATTCTGGAGTAATCTCAGCGGCTTTTTTTCGTAAAACCGGATCTCCATAGGCGGTAATCGGGTAAATCATTTTGGGGGTAAGGTGGATAAATAATCTTGAAGCAATATGGTTGCACTTACCCGATCGAGTACGCCTTTGTCGCGTCGTACTTTACGGGATTGACCACTTTCAATGAGACTCATTCCCGCTATTTTGGAAGTGAACCGTTCGTCGACCATTTCAACGGGCATCTCTGGAAATTTTTCCATCAGCTTTTTGCAGAATGCCCGAACTATTAATGTGGTGCTCGAATCGGTATTGTTGAGTCGCTTTGGTTCGCCAAGTATAATCAGATCAACTGTTTCGGCTGTGATGTACTTGGCGAGGTAGTCGAGGAGAAGATGGCTGGGTACGGTCTCCAGTGCAGTGGCGATGGTTCGGGTTGGGTCCGTTACCGCTATTCCGCTACGTTTGGTGCCATAATCAATTGCCATTATTCTTCCCATTGCGGCAAAAATACAACCCTTCGCGGAGTTTGAGTAGTTTTGTGGTGAACAATTGTAAATCCTATGTTAGAGATTATTGAAAAAGCCTGGAACGACCGGAGCCTGTTGAAGGAAAAAGAGGTGATGATGGCGATAGAATCGGTGGTGGATCAACTCGATAAAGGGCTGTTGCGTGTGGCTGAGCCTTCGGGAAACGACTGGATCGTTAATGACTGGGTGAAAAAGGCGGTTATCCTCTATTTCCCGATTATGAAAATGAGGACGATAGAAATGGGCCCTTTTGAGTTTTATGATAAAATTCCGCTGAAGAAAAATTTTGAGAAAGCAGGTGTGAGGGTTGTGCCGCATGGTCTGGCCCGTCATGGTTCCTTCCTGGCTAAAGGGGTTATTTTGATGCCATCATATGTGAATATTGGTGCTTATGTGGATGAAGGGACAATGGTCGATACATGGGCAACTGTTGGTTCTTGTGCGCAAATAGGAAAAAATGTTCACTTGAGTGGTGGTGTTGGGATCGGAGGAGTTTTAGAGCCGGTTCAGGCTGCTCCGGTGATCATAGAGGATGATTGTTTTATCGGTTCAAGGTGCATAGTGGTGGAAGGTGTTCGCGTGGAGAAGGAAGCAGTGCTTGGGGCGAATGTGGTTCTGACGCAATCAACAAAAATCATCGATGTGAGTGGTCCGGAACCAGTGGAGTATAAAGGTCGGGTTCCTTCCCGTTCGGTGGTTATCCCGGGGTCTTATACAAAGAAGTTTCCTGCCGGTGAATTCCAGGTGCCTTGTGCCCTGATTATCGGTAAGCGGAAAGAAAGTACTGATCAGAAGACGTCTCTGAATGATACATTACGCGATTTCCAGGTGGCAGTTTGATTTCCTCCTCTAGAGTACCATTTCACCCTTGGATGCATGTGTATGCAATGCAAGCAATGGAATATGTGTGTGGAAGATTAACTTTCGGGTGATGCTTCGGTCGAAGATGCGTTCAATCAGATTGCGCTTGCGTGTGGCAGTTACCAGTAAGTCAGTTTTGTTGTGTCGAAGATACTCGTCAAGTGATTTTACGATGTCTGTTTCACTGATGCATTCCGCTTGTAAATGTGAATAGTTGACCGCCGTTAATACCTCTGTGTGGAACCATGTTTGTAAGGCTGCTTCCGGGTCGCGGAGTTTTCCTTCCTCAACATGTAACAAAGTAATGACGGGATTGGCATGCCCAAAGTATTCAATGATCTTTTTCAGACATCGTATATCATCTTTTTGCATATTAGTTGCAAACACAATTTTTTTAATGCCATTGTATTCGCATTCATCCGGAATAGCCAGAACAGGGACTTCTGTATGCTGAATCAGACTGGAAGTGTTGCTCCCAACCAACAGCTCTTTTAGTCCGTTGGCCCCTCGTGTTCCCATAATGATCAGCCATGCGTTTTTTTCGGCCGCGATTTCATTGATTCCTTCTACCGGAAATCCGGTTTTTGAGCAGGATTCAATTTCGACCCTGGGATAGCGTTTCTGCAACTGATGTTTTAGATGAATGAGTTGCTCTTGTTCTACCTTTTCGAAATCTCCCGGGAAATTCAACGGAGGTTCTTCGATGGATGCACTGAGATGTAAGCTGACAGCATGGAACAAAACAATCCTGCTGCCCGTTTCTGCAGCGATCATTGCTGCGTACTGTACGGCCTTAAGGGCGTGATCGGAAAAGTCAGTGGGGACAATGATGGATTTGGTGGTGGTCATGTGGTATTGTTTTCTTCAAAACTAAGTGGATGCCATGGCCTGTTAAATGAGTTGTATCAATCGCCTGAATGACCTTGATCAAAGTAAAATGAAGATTTACAGCGGATTATGAAGTCTGATTGATGTGAAGAGCATACGCTGAGGATGCGAAAAACCGTTTGAAAATAATAAAGTTTTTGAACATTTTCCCTCCTAAATCAAGGGGGTAACTTTAAGTTTGTTTTATCGAATTGTAAAATTGAAAATCTTATTTTTACCTCATGGTTAAAGCAATGTTATTTATTGACGGCAGTTGGTTGTATCATGTACGGCCATATTTGCTGAATCTTGATGGACGGCAGGATTTTGAATTAGATTATAAAGCGCTGCCTTTGTTAGTGAAAAATCACTTACAGCAACAATTAGAAACACAGGTGGATATGGTTCGTACTTATTATTTCGGAACCATTGCCATCAACAAACCCGGACATGACAATCTGAGAGAAAAGCAGTTTTATGAAATGCTGAATAAGCGCTGCCTTTACAATACAGAGATTTATGATTTCGATTTTAAGAACAAGGAGAGTGGGAGGAGAGAAAATTGTCTGGAAGTTGGACTTGCGTCGATGGCTTTGTTTCATGCATTCCAACCTGGCACCTATGATATAGCTTGTTTTCTTGCTGGCGATATAGATTACCAGCCGATGATAAAACATCTGCGTATGCTTGGAAAGAGAACAGTGATGATTGGTGTGAAAGGGGCCAATGGCTTTTATCCGGTTCATCCGCGTATGCTCGAGGATGCCAATCTCTTCGATTTTCCTCCGGTGTTTTTAGATGAACATCTGGATAAACTGCAATATCAACGAACAGAACAGTTGCGGACATGCGATAGCTGTGGAAGAGAAGAGTCGACAACGTTTACTTCCGACTGGTTTTATTGCAAAAATTGTCGTGAAGAATACCGTATTCTCCGTTCAAAACAAACAATAGTAGAGCCCTAGTTCAATTTATAACATCAGTTCGCCGGCTTTGTGATGAAACATTCATGAAGCCGGTTTTTTATTCACTTTGCATTGTGAAATATCCACTCTGTTTGCCGTTTTATCACATAGGCGATTTGCCTAGTATTGTAAGATGATGAAACGAAGAATAGTATTCGCGTTGCTATTGCTGAGCAGTCTGACCGGATTTGCCCAAAAGCCGGTATTTGTTTCAATAGAGGCGGAGAAGTGGGCTGATAGTGTATTGCTGCAAATGCCGTATGAGCAGAAAATCGGACAGCTATTCATGGTGGATGCTTTTTCTAACAAGGATAGCTTACATATTGCACAAGTCACTCAACTGATCGATTCATTTCATATCGGCGGATTAATCTTCTTTCAGGGCGGTCCGGCTCGCCAATTATCATTGACAAATTTTTATCAGTCCCGTTCAGTGACGCCATTGTTAATTGGGATTGATGGCGAATGGGGGCTGAGTATGCGCCTCGATAGTACAATGCGTTTTCCTCGACAAATGACATTGGGTGCAGGAGCCAAGCCAGAGCAGGTTTATCAAATGGGTGTTGAAATTGGTCGCCAATGTAAGCGAATGGGTATTCATATCAATTTTGCTCCTGATGCAGATGTAAATAATAATCCGGCTAATCCAATCATCAACAGTCGTTCATTTGGTGAGGATAAAAATGCTGTCGCTGATCTGGCTGTGCAATATATGCGCGGGATGCAGGATGCAGGAGTTCTGGCTTGTGCGAAGCATTTTCCCGGACATGGTGATACCGATACCGACTCGCATCTTTCGTTGCCTGTTGTTCATGCCAGCGCGGAAAGAATGGACTCGATTGAACTATATCCTTTTCGTAAATTGATTCAGCAAGGATTGGGCTCCGTTATGGTGGCGCATCTTTTTGTCCCGGCTCTTGATTCAACATTGGGGCTCGCCAGTACTTTGTCATTGCGGGTGGTGGATTCATTACTTAAAAAACAAATGAATTTTGGCGGATTGGTATTTACAGACGCGCTGAACATGAAAGGTGTGGCGAATGATTATCCTTCCGGCGAATTGGAGTTGCGGGCGTTAAAAGCAGGGAATGATGTGTTGTTGTATTCGTTGGATGTTGGTAAAGCTGTTGCCCGGATTCATTCGGCAATTCAGGAGTGTGAAATTGAACAGTCCTTGATTGATGAGAAGGTGCGAAAAATATTGATGGCTAAGTATTGGGCTGGTCTCAAAACGAAACAGAACGTGTCTCTTGTGCATCTCCCTGAAGATCTCAACTCAGCTCCTGCTACCTGGTTGAATTACCAAATGTATGCGGCAGCCCCAACCTTACTTCGTAATAAAAATTCTGTTATCCCACTGAATCCATATTATCGTGATTGTGTCGCCTCGGTAGTGGTGAATGATACGATGAATAATTATTTTCAGCAGATGCTGGCGAATTATGGTCATGTGGATTTTTTCCGTTTACCAAAGGATGCTTCGAAACAATATGCTGATAGTTTACTGAAGGTGCTGTCTGATTATGACCGTATCATTGTAAGTGTACACAATACGACTATCAATGCTGCGAAAAATTTCGGAGTGACTTCTGCGATGTCTGATTTTGCTGTACGGGCCGGTAAGCTGAGAGGAAGTATTCTGAGTGTTTTCGGTAATGCCTATGTGTTAGGAAAATTTGAAGGTTATGAAAGTTTTGATGCTGTTGTTCAGGGTTATGAAGATACATACCTCCCTCAATGGCAGGTAGCGCAGAAAATATTTGGTGCTGATAATTTTTATGGTCGTCTGCCGGTTTCTTCACCACCTTATTTTTACCTGAATGAAGGATTGGTTT
>JAGOJO010000083.1:8015-13060 GCA_017995075.1 Bacteroidia bacterium
CAGGGTTATGAAGATACATACCTCCCTCAATGGCAGGTAGCGCAGAAAATATTTGGTGCTGATAATTTTTATGGTCGTCTGCCGGTTTCTTCACCACCTTATTTTTACCTGAATGAAGGATTGGTTTCAAAAAAGAATGGAGCAGTGGCATATACTTTACCAGAGGCTGTTGGGGCTGATCCGATCCGATTAGCTCAGATCGATTCATTGGTGAATGTTGCGATTGCTGATTCTGTTTTCCCGGGCTGTCAGGTGCTTGTTATGAAGGATGCTCAAGTGATCTACATTAAGGCTTTCGGTTGGCATACTTATGCGAAAGAACAGAAAGTAGTTCTAAATGATGTATACGATGTAGCATCCGTTACAAAAATCGCTTCTACTGCTTTGGCTGCTATGTACCTGTTTGATCGGCATAAAATCGATCCGGAGGCGAAGGTGTCAAAGTATTTGCATTTTCTAAGGAGTACTGATAAAAAAGATATAACCATACGGGAGATTATGGCGCATCAGTCGGGTTTAAAGGCGTGGATTCCATTTTGGAAAAATACTGTAGATAGCACAGGTCAGTTGGATACAATGCTTTATAAATCATCCGAGCAGTCAGGTTATCACTTAAAGGTGGCAGAAAAACTCTATCTAAAGGATTCATACAAGGAGCAGTTGTTGGATGAAGTAGCAAAGAGTCCGCTGGAGAAACAAGGTCAGTTTGTTTATTCTGATCTGGGAATTATTTTGCTGCAGCAGGTGATAGAGAAAGTGAGTGGCAAATCAATTGATCATTTGGTGACGGATGTATTTTATAAGCCTCTCGGATTATGGCAGATGGGCTATCATCCTTTAACATGGAAAAATGCGGATAAAATTGTACCTACCGAAATAGATACTGCATTCAGAAAACAACTCATAAAAGGCTATGTGCACGATCCAGCTGCTGCCATGATGGGTGGTGTAGGTGGACATGCCGGTGTGTTCTCCAATGCACACTCACTGGCGGTCATTATGCAGATGTTGCTTAATAAAGGTTCTTATGCCGGTAAACAATACCTCAAACCTGCAACCGTTGAGTTGTTTACTTCCAAAGCGTATCCTGAATCTGCTAATCGCCGTGGACTCGTATTCGATAAACCTGATTTGTCGAAGGGTGTAGAAGGCCCGAGTGCAATTGCAGCGTCTCTGGCTTCTTTCGGTCATTCAGGGTTTACCGGCACTTATGCATGGGCAGATCCTTCTAATAATCTGGTTTACATATTCCTGTCGAACAGGGTTTATCCGGATGCCCATAATAACAAACTGGCCAAATCAAATCTTCGAACCCGGATTCAGCAGATAGCATATGAGTCTATGAAACAGTGATTTAACAGGATTCTTTTTATTTTCTTTAGTGATTAAAATAGAATCGGTCTTCAATCGACATATCCTTGTTAACTTTGTTGTATGAGAATAGGTATTGTATGTTATCCCACCTTTGGTGGAAGCGGTGTCGTAGCTACTGAATTAGGTAAAGCTCTTGCTGATAAAGGGCATCGGATTCATTTTATTACCTATAGCCAGCCAGTGAGGTTAGATTACTTTTCAGAGAACATATCTTATCATGAAGTGACGATTGCAAAGTATCCGCTCTTCGATTATATTCCTTATGAAACCGCATTGACGAGTAAGTTGGTGGATGTTGCTTTATTCGAAGGTTTGGATGTATTACACGTGCATTATGCAATTCCGCATGCATCTGTTGCTTATCTGGCGAAACAAATTCTTGCTGCACAGGGAGTAACCCTACCTGTAGTTACAACTCTGCATGGTACGGATATCACACTGGTAGGAAAGGATTCAAGCTATCTTCCGGTGGTGACGTTTGCGATTAATCACTCGGATGGTGTGACTGCGGTTTCAGATAGCTTAAAGCAGGATACGTACAACAACTTTAAAATATCGAAAGATATAGAGGTGATCCCCAATTTTATTGACTTGAAACGCTTCTCGAAAAAGGCAAAAGATCATTTCAGAAAAGCAATTGCACCGAATGGTGAGCGTTTGATTGTTCATACATCAAATTTCCGTAAAGTTAAACGTGTTCAGGATGTTGTGCATGTCTTTAATAAGCTCAAAGATCAAGTCCCATCAAAACTCTTGTTGATAGGCGACGGTCCTGAAAGGCATAACACTGAACAATTATGCCGCGACTTGAATCTTTGTGATGATATCCGCTTCCTCGGTAAGCAGGAAATGATTGAGGAGATTTTATCGATTTGTGATCTCTTTATTATGCCCTCAGAGACAGAAAGCTTTGGTCTCGCAGCATTGGAAGCGATGGCTTGTCAGGTGCCGGTGATTTCTTCCAATGCCGGTGGTATGCCGGAGTTGAATATTCAGGGTGTAACCGGCTTCATGAGCAATGTTGGTGATGTGGATGATATGGCAAAAAATGCTGTGAAAATCCTGAAGCATGATGAAGATCTCGCTCGGTTCAAAGAAAATGCGTTGAAGCGGGCTGCAGAGTTCGATATTGAAAAAATAATGCCGATGTATGAAGCGATGTACGCTAAAGTAATCGAGTCTACATTGGTGTCGAAATAATTATCCTCCTGCTTTTTTGGCTTTGAATCCTTGTTGGATTAGAAGAGTTAATACCTTTTCACGATGATCACCTTGTATAAGGATGTCGCCATCTTTTGCTCCTCCGCCAACTCCACATTTTGATTTCAGCATTCGGGCGAGATCATCGAGATCTTCTTCTTTGCCAATAAATCCTTTTACTACTGTTACTACTTTTCCTCCGCCTTTGCGTTCAAGCCATATCTTTAAATCCTGTTGTGAAGAAGAAGGGGTGTTAATTTCTTCGTCGTGTAATTGCGGTTTAAAATCAGGATTAGTGGAGTAGACAAGTCCACCGACAGAGTTTTTTTTCTTGCTCATGATTAAAATTTCGCCTGTACTTTAAAGTTCAGAAGTCGTGAGGTTAAGTAGTTGGGAATTCCGTATTGTCTTCCGGTTACATCAGTAATCCAAATGTACGAAATGGTGTTGCTTACTTGCAGAAGGTTGAAGACCTCCAGACTGAATATCAGGGAACGAAGATTTTTAATGACAGGTAAACGGGATTTGTTTTCTGCATCTTCGTCAATAGCAATTTTAGAGAAGCCAATATCTACACGTCTGTAAGATGAACTGCGTTTTACGTCTTTGTAGCGATCGTTTCCGGGAGGGCCAAAAGGAAGTCCTGTTCCGAAAATTAAATTCAGATGCATTCTTATCGTTGGAAACTTAGGTAGGTAATCCTGGAAGAACATACTGAAGGTGACACGTTGGTCAGTTGGACGTGGAATATTGCCCGGTTCAACTTTGACGCTATCAGTAACTATATCATTGGCTGTATATCCGAAAATAATTTCATTTCCATCAGAATTGTAATATTTAAAATAGTTGTCTCCGTCGATGTCTTCAACTGTTTTGAGTAAGCCGAGTGATACCCAGGATTCAATTCCACTTACGAATTCTCCGTTTACACGAAAATCAAGTCCTGTGGCATATCCTGAGGCATTGTTCTTGGCGAGATAGCGGATGCGGGTGTTGTCAAGCTTGTATGGAATCAGATCATCAAGTATTTTGTAATAGGCTTCACTGGAGAGTTTGAATTCTCTTCCCCATGCGAGAAACTGGTAATCTCCTCCTACAACAAAGTGAATTGATCGCTGTGCCTTGAGGTCTTTGTTGATCTCTCCCTCGAGGTTGCGTAGTTCACGGTAGAAGGGAGGTTGATAATAAAGTCCTGTTGCAGCTCTGAATGCCAGTCGTTTGTTCCAGGATGGCTTATAAGCAAATGTGGCACGCGGACTTACATTAAGTTCGTTGTTCAGATCCCAATACGTTCCGCGAATACCGAACGAAAAACTAACACGTTCAAGATCCCAGGTGTTTTGTAAATATCCGCTGAAACGATTAGAGGATAAACTGATTTTATTCTTTACAACACCATTGAGCGTAATCTCTTGAAAGGGATCAGCAGGTTGTCCCGGATTATCATCCGGATGTGGAATGGAATAATCAGCTGAATCACGGTATTGCCATTCGTCCAGATTATCGCTGATGATTTCCTGTTGTGCTTTTAAACCCCATTGCCAACGATGCTTATTGACACGGTATGTTCCAACATGTGATGCCGTTGTAACATTGGCTTGTAATTCATTTCGGGCATGGTCGAGAAATGCACCAACTCCTCTGTTGAAGGCAGCTTCGCCAAACGATGAACTTCCGAGGTCACGTTCCAGCTCGTCCAGAAAATATTGACCAAGCACATCGAAAAACTCACGTTCTCTGGATGCAAAGGCAGAGACGATGAATTTCAACTTCAGGCTATCATTTACATGATGAGTGAGTGAAATGGCTCCGGTTCCAGTATTGAATTCGTCGATTTCCTGTCCGTCAAAATAAATCGTAAGTCGCAATGCTTCATTGATACTTCCGAAATCTGTTTGTCGGGTTGATGGAATAACATTGAATTGATTGTAGGAATAGTTGCCTAAAAAAGAAACCTCTGTTTTTTTCGATAGCTGATAGTTTACCTTCAATTGAACGTCAGCAAATTTGGGTTTGTATTCTCCCTGAGTATCGAGCGATTTAAGTACAAACTGATTGGAGCGGTAACGAACTCCTGTCAGCCAGGTGAATTTTTCGTTCTTGCTGGCACCTTCAAGATGAACACCTGCTCCCATGAAACTACCATAGGCGCTCCCTGCGAATTTCTTTGGTGTTCGGTATTTGATATCGAGTACCGAACTTAGTTTGTCTCCGTAGATGGCCGAGAAACCTCCGGCGCTGAAACTAATATCTGAAACCATATCAGGGTTAACAAAACTGAGTCCTTCCTGTTGACCTGCTCTTACTAAAAATGGACGGTAAATTTCAATGTCGTCTACATAAACCAGGTTTTCGTCAAAGCTTCCTCCTCTTACTGAGTAGGTGGATGAAAGTTCGTTGTTGGAAACTACACCAGGCATGGTCTTTAAAAAACTTTCAAAATTGCCGGAAACGTTTGGAAGCTGCTCAAT
>JAGOJO010000084.1 GCA_017995075.1 Bacteroidia bacterium
TGTTGATGAAATGGGCGAGAATGGGTAGCCATAGAGTGCCGCTCCAGAGGTATATGTATCCGAGGAGTACACCGAGTGCAAACCGGGGAAAGAATCCGTAAAACTGCATGTGGAGGGCTGAAAACAGGACCGCCGTGAGTACAATAGCGACATGTTTGTTGTTGGCCAGGGCAGAAAATTCTTTCTGGATCACTCCGCGGAAGAGCAGCTCTTCGCCGATAGCAGGGATGATGGCGATGACAAAAAGGTTGATGAGGAGTCCGCTGACAGAGGGAGAACCAAGCAGAATTTTAATGGTGGAGGCTGCTTGTTCTTCGGCGTTTTTCATCCAGTCTTCCATAGCTTTCATAGAGGCAGGCAGATGCATATCTCCATTCACCATGATCATCCAGTTAATGAAGGGTATGGCTATCAATAGCAGCAGAACGACCATGAGAAGAGATGGTATTTTTGCTTTTTTATCGAGTCCAAGATAAGCGGCGCTATTCCCTGAAAACAGATATGCAGCCAGAAAGGAGGGAAGTACAAAGGTGCCGATGGCTGTCATGGCCTGGAAAAAACGGAATGAACTGATGATGTCGGGGTTGCTGTTGCCGTCTTGTAGCAAATTTTGTCCGGCAAGATTTACTCCCCAAATCGCCTGGCAGAGTCCAACAGCCATTGCAGTGAAAAGAACAGCAGAAATCAATGTAATTCCTACTAAAATTAAGAACTTATTATACGGCGGACGATCTTGCAGACTGGCGTGGAGTGGCTTCATTTCGTATTTTTGCAGCCCCAAAGGTAGGCTTTCATCCCAAATCTCCACTGAAAAGCGATCGAATCCTCTCTGAAAATACCCTCCTCAGCTCTCTGTCCGGTTAGGTAAACTACTTGACAGCTAATGCTTATCTACGTAGAAAATCCAGACAAGAATGGAACACGGATAAGGCGGATGAAGCTGATTAACGCTGATTTATTTCTGTTTTCAATTCACACTCCAGTTAGAAACTTAACCCTTCGATACGCGTGGATACTCATTGTAGCTTAAAGTTCATTGTCGCTACTCAGGGGCCTAAAAACCAAGAAACCAAGAAACTTAAAAACCAAGAAACCAAGAAACTTAAAAACCTAGAAACCAAGAAACTTAAAAACTTAGTAACTGTAAACCTTGATCAAAATCGGTAACATATCACTCCCGGAATTCCCCTTACTCCTCGCGCCGATGGAGGATGTAAGCGATCCGCCGTTTCGTTATGTGTGTAAGCAGAACGGAGCTGATATGATGTATACCGAGTTTATTTCGAGTGAAGGGTTGATTCGTGATGCAGCGAAGAGTAAAGTGAAGCTGGATGTGTTCGATTATGAGCGTCCGATCGGTATACAGCTGTTTGGTGGTTCAGAGGATGCGATGGAGGAAGCTGCACGAATTGCAGAGGCTGCAGGTCCTGATTTGATTGATATAAATTACGGTTGTCCGGTGCATAAGGTGGTGAGCAAAGGTGGAGGAGCCTGTTTGTTGCAGGACGTAGATAAAATGGTTCGGCTGACGGAGAAAATTGTGAAAGCAGTGAAGTTGCCGGTGACAGTGAAAACACGGTTGGGCTGGAATGATAAAACGAAAAATATCATGGAGGTGGCCGAGCGTTTACAGGATATCGGTATCTCTGCGTTGGCGATTCATGGTCGTACCCGGGCGCAGTTGTACAAAGGTCCGGCCGACTGGACATTGATAGGAGAAGTAAAAAATAACCCCCGTATCCATATCCCGATTTTCGGAAATGGCGACGTAGATTCACCCGAAAAAGCGGTCGAAATGCGTAATCGCTATGGGGTAGATGGTGTCATGATTGGCAGGGCGACGATTGGTTACCCCTGGATTTTCAAAGAGATCAAACATTTCATTGCTACCGGAGAACATCTTCCCGCACCTACCATCTCAGAGCGCGTTGATACCTGCAAAGCACATCTCGATTACTCCATTCGCTGGAAAGGTGATTTTGTAGGCATCGTTGAAATGCGGCGGCATTATACCAACTATTTCAAAGGGCTGGATCACTTCAAAGAGTACCGGATGAAACTGGTGACCTGCCCCGATTATCAGGAGATCGTAGAGGTATTGGAGCAGGTTCGTGAACGGTACGCTGAAGCGGGAGTCTAGACTTCATCAGATGATTTTATCCTTTTTCCCTCGATAATTACCCTTTCTATACGAAAATCTTTTTAATATAACAATAGCACGGCAACCCTTTGTTATATCGAATATTCCCTCTAGATTCACTACCTTTGCACAAAATTCTCTAAATCGTGAAGAAAGCTATGAGAAAAGCCCGGGTACTATTTATCTCCTCTGAGATTCATCCTTATCTTGAATTAACAGAACAAAGTAAGATTGCGCGTTTTTTACCTCAAGGAATACAGGAGCGGGGAAAAGAGATTCGTACGTTCATGCCGAAGTTTGGTAATATCAACGAACGCAGGAATCAGCTGCATGAAGTGATCCGTTTATCGGGTATGAACCTGATTATTGATGATTCCGATCATCCGCTGATCATCAAGGTTGCTTCTATTCAGGCAGCTCGTATGCAGGTGTACTTCATTGATAATGAGGAGTATTTCCAACGTAAACAGACGTACAGGGATGCCGATGGTACCTTTTATGCCGATAACGATGACCGGGCCATTTTCTTTGGTCGCGGAGTGCTGGAAACAGTGAAGAAATTGGGCTGGTCGCCGGATATTATTCACTGTCATGGCTGGATGACCGGATTGATTCCATTGCTGATCAAAACCAGCTACAAGGAAGATCCGATGTTCCATAATTCAAAAGTCGTTTATTCGTTGTACAATGATTCTTTCGATGAGCCGTTCAATACCAACTTCGGAAAGAAAATCCTCATGGATGGACTGACCGCTGCTGACGTGAAGGAACTCAAAGACCCGAATTATGTGAGTCTGACCAAGCTGGCTATGCAATGGTCGGATGCCGTAGTGAAGAGCTCTCCTACCATCCACGATCAGGTTGAAACGGCCTTCAAAAAACTCACCAAACCGACCCTTGACTACAAATCACCTGAAGAATACATTGAGGCTTACGATACCTTCTACGATGAAGCTGTATTGGAAGACTCCGTTCTCGCTGATTAATACAGCTGTACTAAGTTTTTTTAAGAGACCTGACAGGACTATTTTTTCCTGTACCTTCGCACCCATGTTGAAGTTAAAACAATGGACCCTGAGTCTATGGTTCCTGGCTATGGTCTGGATTTTCCCGGCCTGTAATGAACCTGACTTGATCGGTCTTGATTTGCAGCCTGCTTCCGAATCGCCGGAGGTGGATTATGATACCCTGGACGTTGATGTATATACCGTTCCGGAAGATTCACTCATCATGTGGAGTACACTCAAGAACCTGATCGAATTGCCGCTCTTGTTCCTGGGTAGCTATGATGATCCCTATGCCGGAAAAACGTTCGCCGGTTTCGTGAATCAGGTACGCATCGGAAATACCATCACCTCCACCACTTTTGCCGGAGCTACAACACCCGATTCGGTGGTGCTGAGTTATCTCTATAGAGATCAAAACGGGGATACCACACAAATGCATCACATCAGTGTGTATGAATTGAATGAAGATTTAGCAGCTGACAGTGTATACTATTCCAATCGTGTTTATAGTCGCAGTACCTTCCTCGGTCATATCGATCTTGTGCCGAATATCGACGACAGTGTAGATGTAGGTGGTACCAAGAAGGCACCGCAGTTACGTATTCCACTTGATACAGCACTTGGTGGTAAGTTCATGCGGGAATACATCAATACTCCGGCAACGTTCGCGAGTAATGCGGCATTTATGACGTTCTTTAAAGGTGTGGTGCTGGTAGATAGTGTTGACGGTCAGGGGAATATCACCTCGTTTACCTCTACTTCCGGAGTACATCGTTTAACCCTTTACTTCAGCGGGAACAAAAGCTACGAGTTTATCATTGATGTAAATGCTGTGCGGGTTTCGTATTTTGTACATGAGTATCTCCCGGCCAATCTTGACCAGGTGAAAGACAATGAAATCATAGTGCAATCGATGGCAGGGTTGAAAGACAGTATTGTAATTCAGAATCTGCCTTCGCTTTATGCCAACGGACCTGTCGCTATCAGCTCTGCGAAACTGGTTTTCTTAGCGCAAACTGGCACTGTGTCCAATAACTTCACACCTCACTCCAACCTCCTGGTATTCGGATCTGATTCGCTGGGAAGAAATATTACTACAGCAGACGCTTCAGAGCCTTCATCCTACTATGGCGGTTCATTTGACGATACTTACGATTCCTACACCTTCAATGTGGCGCGTTACGTGCAACAAACACTGAAAAAGGTCGTAGAAGACGGCGGTAAAGACTATGGACTTTTCCTCGTTGCAGGAGGTAGTACCTCCAACGCCCGCCGTTCGGTGTTGAAAGGGCAAGGTTCTGTTAAATTAATTGTTACTACCACAAAAATCAATCCCTGATCCATGTGTGGAATTGTTGCTTATATCGGTAAGCAGGAAGCTTATCCGATCATCATTAAAGGCCTTCAGCGCCTCGAATACCGCGGTTATGACAGTGCGGGTGTTGCCTTGTTAAATGGCGATCTGAATGTCTATAAAAAAGCGGGGAAGGTGAGTGATCTCGCCGAATTCGTAAAAGGAAAAAATCTCGCCGGACATGTAGGAATGGGTCATACCCGTTGGGCTACACACGGTGAACCGAACGATCGCAATGCGCATCCACATTTTTCACAGTCGAAGGAGTTCGCGATTATCCATAACGGAATCATCGAGAATTATGCGTCGATTAAAGCGGAGCTTAGCAAAAACGGACATGTATTCCTGAGTGATACAGATACGGAAGTATTGATACATCTCATCGAAGATATTTATACCAAGGTGAACGTGCCGCTGGAAGAAGCAGTGCGTTTGGCGTTGGGCGAAGTTGTAGGTGCTTATGCAATCGTAATTATTTCCAAAAATGATCCGAACAAATTAATCGCTGCACGGAAAGGTTCTCCGATTGTAGTAGGTATTGGTAAGGATGAATATTTTGTTGCATCCGATGCTACACCAATAGTTGAATACACCAAGAACGTTGCTTATCTGAATGATGGCGAAGTGGCGGTGATCAATAATGGTGAGCTTACTGTGAAAACCATCGGCAATGAAATCAAAATCCCTTATGTACAGGAGCTGGAGTTAAAACTTGAGGCACTGGAGAAAGGAGGTTATGAGCATTTCATGTTAAAAGAGATTTATGAGCAGCCACGTTCAATTGCTGATAGCATGCGTGGTCGTTTTGATAGTCGCAACGGAAGTTTAAAGCTCGGTGGTTTGCGTGAATTCGAACAGCGCATCGTAAATGCAAAGCGATTCCTGATTGCAGCTTGTGGTACTTCATGGCATGCCGGTTTGGTTGCTGAATATCTGATTGAAGACCTTGCGCGTATTCCGGTGGAAGTAGAGTATGCTTCTGAGTTCCGTTACCGCAATCCTGTCATCTATGAAGATGATGTATTGATTGCTATTTCGCAGAGTGGTGAAACAGCAGATACATTGGCTGCAGTGGAGCTGGCGAAATCAAAAGGTGCTACTATTTTCGGAGTGTGTAATGTGGTGGGATCAAGTATTCCGCGCGCTACTCATGCCGGTTCATATACACATGCCGGTCCGGAAATCGGAGTGGCATCTACCAAAGCATTTACTGCGCAGGTGACTGTTCTCACATTACTTGCTTTGCAGATTGCACATAAGCGCGGAACAATTTCTGAATCCCGTTTCCGTCAGGTGTTGAATGAGCTTGAAACGATCCCTGCTAAAGTGGAGCAGGCGTTGAAATCAAATGATAAAGTAAGGGTTATTGCTGAGCGTTATAAAGATGCCCGTAACTTCCTTTATCTGGGTCGTGGTTACGGCTTCCCGGTTGCGCTGGAAGGTGCATTGAAACTGAAAGAGATTTCCTATATCCATGCAGAAGGTTATCCGGCTGCTGAAATGAAACACGGTCCTATTGCGTTGATCGATGAAGAAATGCCAGTAGTGGTGATTGCTACCAAACATGGTTCTTACGAGAAAGTAGTGAGCAATATTCAGGAGGTGAAAGCGAGAAAAGGGAAAATTATCGCTATCGTGACAGAAGGAGATGAAGTAGTGAAGGAGATGGCTGATTATGTGATTGAAATTCCGGAGACGGATGAGATCCTTGTTCCATTGGTGAGTGTTATCCCATTACAATTGCTGGCATACCATATTGCTGTGATGCGTGGTTGTAACGTTGATCAGCCGCGAAATCTGGCGAAGAGTGTAACAGTAGAATAAACCAACTCAAATAAAAGTCAAAGCCCCGGAGTTTATTCGGGGCTTTGCTGTTTTAGTGCGGTGAGCAGAATTTAGTTGTGGAAGAGAGCATCCCTGAACAACCGGCCGATTTTATCCGGGTTGTAATGTTCATCGATATCATGAAATGCATTTGCTTTCAATGCTGATGAGTTTATCTGATCATTCACCACTTCGTCTATTTCAACAGCGAGTGATGCAGCGTTTTCTGTTTTGAAGAGGAGACCGTTGTGTCCGTGGTTTACCAGAAATTTATTCGGGAGTAAATCGGATGCAACCACTGTCATAGGGAAACTCATCGCCATCAATAAAACACCGCTTTGGTAAATGTGAAGATAGGGCAGTACAATTGCCTTGCTGGTGGCGAACAGAAAATCCCGCTCGGTATCGCTGATGTGTCGGATAACAGGAAGTACCTTGTTTCGGATATTCAATGCCGTGAGTATGTCGTCGTATCGCTGCCAGTTCTCATCCCGCACCTTTCCTGCAACAAGCACTTTGAATTTACTCTTTGTCTGAGTGATCGCTTCAAGCAATACATCAAGTCCTTTGGCTTTTTTGATTTGTCCGAAGAAGAGCAATACAGGTGTGGAGGATTGTAATAAACTCCAGAGCTCCGGATGTAATCCTTCTGCAATTGATTTATTGCTTTTCAGGTTTTCCAGTAGGGCATGGTCCGACTGATAGCCGCTGAACAGGTGTCGGAAATGAACATGAGGAATAATCTTCACCGGACGTAAGGGATTGTTTCCGTCGAGTTTCAATAATTCGCTTTTACAAAAGTCATTGTGTACGATTCGCATTTCCGGTAAGCGGTGCAAAACACTGTTCCTTACAAACGGAAGTGTGAATGTGTCCAGACTTTCAATATCATGAGCAATGGCATAAATCTTTAAACCCATCATTCTGGCAATACTGAATACGACAAGATCGAATATCCCTGCTCTGAAGATGTGTACAATGATTTTTTTTACGCCGTTCCTTCTGCATATCCGGAACGCCTTGAGATGTCCAAAGAAATTACTCGCTATGGATTTCCATTTCGCAACACCTGTATTGTAAAATACCTGCGTGTTGTGAAACTCTTTGTAGGTTCCGTTGAAATTTGAAAACAGGAAACAACTCACTCCTGCATTGCTGAGTCCTTTCAATAAAAGTACATTATAGTGATCCATCCCGGCTTTTACACCAACCGGATCAATTAACGCCGCTTTATATTGAACAGACATGCGAAGAGGTAATTGATTAACGTTTCTTGTTTTTTTCGTATTCAGTAATCATGTATTTCCAAAGTGGAGTAGTAGGTCCAACCTGTTTGATCGTCCACTTTAATTCCGGTTGACGACGATCGGCTACATCGAAATACGGATCCCAGGCTTCGGTACCGGCTTCAAAGGCAAACATGCTCCAGCTGAAGTTATACTTGTCGTTGATTGACACTACATCTTTTACCCATGTCTCTGCTCCCGGTGACCAGCGTGTAGCCTGAAATTCTCCGATGTAAATCAGAAAACCATATTTATCACCAAACGATTTTACGAGTCCCAGTTTTTTCTCCAGCATTTTTTTATCCCAGTATTCACCTTTTATAGTGCCGGGGTAAGTAAATCCACGTGGACGCTCTTTGATACCCTGATGTGTATATGGATCCGGGAGATACATGTGCGCTCCGTAAATAATTTTACTATCCTTAATGTTGTACGGCTCAAATCCTGCATAATTGGACGGTTTGCCCCATGGTCCGGGTGTCAGCAAAAACCAACGTTCCTTATCGTATTTACGGATAGAGTTCAACACGTTTTGAAAGAATGATTCAAGTCCGGGAGGAATTTTCGCACCACCTTTCTGTTGAATAGCAGGTTCACCAACTACCTCATAGGCCGATAATTCATCCTGACGATCTTTATAACGGTTAGCAATGATCTCTACCATCTTAAAAGCACTGTCACGATAGGATTTCTCCGACCAGAAATTTGCTGATTTGTCGTCTACATGTGATTGCGGATCAAGTACCAGATGATTAAAGGCAATCAGACTGGTAATTCCTTGCTTCTTACATTCATCGAGGATCCGATCAGCCCAGGCTAGTTCATCATAAAAGGATTTTTTGGGATCACCTTTCTCTCTTTTAGCGCGAATAGAAGGTTTTATCTGAATGCGAATGAAATTCACACCTATACTTGCCAGGTATGCTACATCTTCAACATCTGAATTTTCGGATTGAAAACAAATTCCTCTCCAGGGCCAGTTCTTCGGAAGTTGTTTTTCGGTTGTTGCTACAGTTGGTGTTGTATTGCTTCCAGAAGCTGTATTTACCGAAGCGCTAGTTGTTTCATTGGAGCCACTGCTGCCGGTTGTTACTGTTGTTTCCTGCTGTGTGTTTTCAGAGGGTGATGTATGTTTCTTTACACAAACAAGTGGAATGAATAATAGAAACGCGAGACTGAAGAGTCGGTTGGAGATGAGTTTTTTCATGAGATGTTCGTTTAAAGTTGCTGTTAGAGCCGGAGAAGATGTTTTCAAGGGCGGCACGGTGTTCGCACTACAAAGTAAGTGAATTATTTACTTCTTTGATTTTTAAACCTGTTTAGAATGTAGTTCCAACGGCCTTTGGTTCGGTTCCAATTCAACAATAGTGCCATTACTCCTTTTACAGGCAGTTGAAGTGATAAAAGTAATCGTGCAAAGAAGCTTCCTTTTTTTCCACTGAAGGGATATCCGAGTTGATGAATTAATCGGCCGTTAATTTTTTCTGAGACTTCAACTTCTGCATTGGTAAGTCCCCCTCGTTCCCAGGCTCCTGAACGGCTGCTGTCTATTCCCAGTTTATTCGGATCATCTTTTCTGGTGGAGGATCCCACCTGTGGAATGGCTAACATTTCCGGTTCAAAGGATATTCCGGTATGCATACATATTTTGCGCAAGGTGTTTTCTCCATCGCGGATAAGATCTTCAAACTTTATGGTGATAATCCGTGGATCGTTCACTGCTAATCCCGCTTTAACGGCGTTGTTCCAGAGACGTGAAATGAACAATGGATGATAGTTTGCCCAGAAACGCAATACCTCCCACGTGCTAATGTAAGTGGCTCCCATTTTACGTCTGTTTCTACGGTTTTTCTGAGATAACAATACATCGCGAGGGTCGCGAACCATTTGGATGACTCTTGCTTCGGGAAATTTCCCAAGTATTTGTTCTAATTTAAAAACATTGCCGGGTAAATCTTCACAGGGAATTTGTTTGCCAATTTCTTCAACAGCATGAAAGACGAACGCCTGATACATATCCCAACTGTCAACTCCTTCTTTGAAGTATCGTGTGGTGAGTTGTATGGCCTTTTCGCGATATTGTTCAGGCAAACGAGGAGCATGTAATTTTCTTTCTGCTACGTCCAGAAGCCAGGTGAATTCTGCAATGCACTCTTCTTTTGTTAAAGGGGTGAGCTCTTGTCCATGCGGGCGACAGGGTCCGAAAAGATGTAATTCCGGAAATTTATGAACCAACGTGTTTCTGCCCAGCATTCGTCCAAGCATAGTTGTTCCGGAACGACTATTCCCAACTACGAAAATCATGCGCTTGTTATTGTATTCTCTCATAAGGGCAGTAGTATGGGCGTTTGATTAGGCGATTGTGTTTTTCTTCGGTTGAGAGTAGAATCGGTAATAATAGATAATTCCGAAAAATACAGAGGGAAGTCCCATGTATTTAATATTGGATGCTGCTGTAATCATATCAAGAAAAATAAAAAATAATCCATATTGACATGTGTTGAGGAGAATGTCATTGTTATTCCGGAGTTTTTTCGTCCAGATTGCAGTTACAATAAATGGAATATAAAATATCAATGTTCCCAATATGCCATATACAAACAGATTACCGAGTATGCCAACATCAGAAGCGTAGAAGTATCCAAAGAAACCGGAGAAACCTCCTTTGTATTGTGCACTCACGAATCCATTACCCCAGAAGGGATGCTCTGCAAAGCCTTTTAATGCAATGGCGCTTTCTGTAATGCGCATGCTGGTTGAGTATTCTGAGGTATGTCCACCGGTAGCAATGGTAGATGCATTTGCGAACAATGTAATATAGCGGTCAATAAAGGCAGGATTTACGAGCATAATGATACTGACAAACAGCATCAGCATCAATCCGCCCCAGGCAGCATAAATCACTTTTTTCCCCAGCGAAACGTTTCGGATAAAGTAAATCATGATCGTGATGCTGATCATTAAGAGCTGTGAACGGTCCTGAATATATACCAGGAAATACACGAATCCCAGGAATAGCGGTATGAGATATCGCAGACGATTATCATTTAAAATCTTGAATGTAGAAAACAGAATAACAGTTGCGATCACATCACTTGGAAATTCATAGTGTAGTCCTTTGTTTAAACTAAATTCCACAAAATCGGTACCATTGAATTTTGATGGATCAATGAGCACGCTGAAAAATAACATGATGAACATGATAATGAATAGCGACAATATGAATCGTTTGGTGAAAATTTCATTACCCTGCCTGCTGTTTTGTAAATGAAGAAATACGAAGTAACCGGCAAAAATTATGAAGTGTTGTCGTTGAGAAAGTAATCCAATCAGATAAGGCTGCCCAAATTCACGGTTAGCCTGAAATGCAACAATAAACGGCAGAATAAATAATGGCAACAGAACGAGCAGATAATAATTAGCTTTTCCCTCCAACAAGTTTAGCACGATATTACGGATACTTACTACTGCACAAATAACTACCACGAGCATGAATAAGGCTTCAAAAATCCCTGACGGGAAACGGGCAAGGACACGAAAGCTCAACAGAAAAAACATCACCCATATAAATGGAGTGAGGAGTTTATTTCTGGAGATTATGACAAGCCGGCTTAGTTCCATTGCATGTAGTTGTCAGTTTTTATTTATCCAATGATTGATGGAAAGTCCGGTGAGATTTTTTAATTTCTCTAAATCCTGCTTATAATAATCGTTCAATTCAGTTTCCAGATCTTTTTCTAAGGAGGGCAGAGCCGATTTGGAGAAGAATAATTGCTTAGCTAGTTGCTTTACTTTTTCCCCTGTGACAGCAGCAAGCGCTTTACGTAGGAACTCATTCTTATATAAACCGCGAATGATACTGTTCTTGCCTGCAGCAGTTACGTTTTGTTGTTTGATTTCCGACATCTCCGGAATAAACTTAATTCCTAAAAAACTGCAAAGTTTTTCAATTACCTCCTCAGAATCTTGAACCATTTCGTCATGCAACATCAGGAAGATTGATGAGCGGTCAAAGATCGCCAGATACCGTTCTACTTGCGGGTGATACATGCTAAGCTCAAAATATTGCTGATAGAAAATACCGGAATCCGGGTGGTTTCTTCCCTGCTTCCAGATTGTTTTGAAAGGCATGTTTACCAACCCCAGACTATAATCCATCTGATAATGGGAAAATGCTCGTTTCACAGGGTGACGTAATGATATAAGTATTTTCGCTTGTGAATTATAGGCTTTTATTCTTTCAGCAACTTTCGGATAAAAGAGATAAGAAATACTGCCTTCACCAAACACTCTCGTTTCCGTATCAGATGTAAATAAAGCAAGGTACTCTTCCTTAGTTTTTACATTTTTTTTGGTGTAGTATAAATTTTGTGCTTCAATTTCTTCCCAACTGAAAAAATTGGGCTCTTTATCACTGCTCATTGATACCTGTGGATGATGATCCAGATAGGCATGCAATGCAGTAGTACCGGCTTTAGGAGCTCCTACAATGAAGAAATCAGGTATGATTTTATTTGTATTCATATTGTCAGGACAACCAATGCGAAAGGTCGCGGCCGATCAGTTTTTCAAGTTTGTGGATATCGGAAACATAGCGATCTGTCATCCACTTACGGTCGGCAGGATCCATTTTAGGTGCCTTCCCCTCTTTGAAGAAGGAGTTTTTCACATTTTGTTGCCATGATTTAGGTAGTGCCCGAAATATTCTTCGCTTAATACCTAATTGAGTAATGAATTTAATCAAGCCCGGATTTTTTGGCAAACGTGCTTCATTGTGTTTTTCATCATAATTAATAGCAACGTCTTCCTTTAAGTTCAGATACTTGAATAAGTCCTTTACCAATGCTCTGTTGTTACTTTTCAGGTCATCAAACAAATATACTTTCAGTTGACTTGCAGGAAACAATTGCTGGAATCGTTCAATCTGATCTGCATAAAGGCCGAGCTCATAATACAGATGTGAAATACTCCAGCCATGTTTTTCTTTCGCGTCATCTTTTTCAACTTCTGCACGAAAAGGTAATGTGGTGCGTCCGTCACGTAGATTTGCCAGATAATGGGAGTAAGCTCTCTCAGCAGGCTGACGAAGAATGGCTACAATTTTAATATCCGGATATTTTGCATTGATATTAGCTGCAGCAACAGAAGAGTACAAATACGAATTACTTATTTCACCAATGGCCTTCTTCCCGGTAGCAAAACGGAATAGCTGGATATAGTGATCATAATTCAGCACATACGCACCCCATTGATCACCGGTCATGTCACTTTTAACAAATTCCTCAATATTTAATCGTTTGCTTTTCTCGTAGATCTTATACTCATCACTGAAATTTTCGGGGCGTATATCCTGTGAGAAGTGATTTGTTTCTTTAATAGGGCTCATATACACATCCGGGTGCTGTTTTAAATAGTGGTAGAGTGATGTTGTACCACAT
>JAGOJO010000085.1 GCA_017995075.1 Bacteroidia bacterium
ATGGAGTCAATTACAAATACCTGGGAAACTACCTCGAGCTTTTCGAGTTGATGCAACAGTTTCTTCCTGCCTATAAATCCGAGGCCCCGAAGCTCTACAGACTTCTGCTATTCAATTATCTTTTTTCAAATGGAGATGCACATTTGAAAAACTTTTCAATTATCGAAACCCCCATGGGCGATTATAGATTGAGTCCGGCCTATGATTTACTGAATAGCCGTATTCATATTATGGACAATGACTTTGCATTAGAAGAAGGATTATTACCACCCAGGTTTGCACAAGGAAAAATCCGACAACAGTTTCAGCTTCTGGCAAAGAAAGCAGGAATAACTGACAAACTAAGCGACAATATTCTGGCATCTGTCACCGCAAATTCCGAGATGGTGGAGTCGCTCATATTTGCATCTTATTTAAATGATACCACTAAGCGGAATTACCTTCAAACTTATCAGGCAAAACTTAAAAGGCTTACGAAGTAAATTGACTTTTAATATTTCGGAATAGTTTATTAAAAAGATTTAGAAATAAACTATAAATTCAACAAATAAATACCAGCTATGAAAACGCCAGACTTCAACAATATAACTGCGAACATCAAAACAAGAAAAACACATTATACATGGCTTATAGATGAACACATTTTACATCATGCTAATGACCAATATAGTTTAGCATCAAAATTCGATACATCATTACTGCCATTCAAACATTTGCTTAATTTATTAGGTGTTGAAAATATCAATAGAATGAGGGCAGAATATATAGCCCATCGGATTTTCAGAAAAGATGGATATATCCATAGTATTCTTAAACATTCAGCAATTAAAAAACTTCCACCAAAAATGATTGAGCATTTAACAGCTATGAGTAGTCGCCCCTGGAAGTATATTTTCGCCGAAATAAAACAAGATTTTGGTTGTGATTTTTTCCAGATTGAAGACGCATTTACCGGAGAAAGCTATTGGCTCTATTCTCCGGGAATGACTGCGACTAAATCAGAACACAACCCCAAACTATGGTTTTTTCTCATCGGTGATAACGGAGAATGCTGGGAAACTTACGGGCTCATTCAATTTTTTGTATCCTTCGATGCAGATGATGTATTCTTCTACTTAACGGAACTAAACTCATCAATATCCAACGAAGAAGAACTTTTAGCAGCAGTAGACAACAATCCTACTGAAGTATTTGTTCTAGCTGCGTACTCAACAACACCCATCACTATACACCAATCATTTGAACTTCGTTACTGTTCTTCAGAGGATTATACTGAAGAGTCTACTATTTTGAATGCTATAAATCAAATTCCTAAGTCGCTTGAGCAAAAAGAAAAAAACAATATAATTCAACTAACCGATCATTCATACGCAGGCTTCCCGCATTTTGCCAAGATTTATTTAGACACAAAACTCAAAAAAATCTTCCGAATAGCCTGCACAGAAACAGGATTTCAAGCACTGAACCGAATTTCAAAAGAACTAGGATTGGACCTAGATATAGACCCTATGCTGAATGTCGGATTTTCGATGTACGTTATAGCAGAAACTATTTTAAAAAGAAAAATTATAGTTGATCCATACGAACATCTTTTTGACAAAGAAAAGGATGCCCATAAGGAAAACAAACTTCAAAAAGAGAATGACTTTATTCAGGAAATCTTACCCTATATAAACAATGGACAGACTCCTGATATATCTACTATTGCAGCTTCTTTAGGTATAAATATTGAATCAGCGAATTCAATTTACAAAACACTTTTAAAGTACAAACCTAATTAGCATCTGTTTAAAATTTCAGATTAGATATGTGCTAACGCTGATTCTAACTTACAACTTCGGATTCTGTAACCAATCAAAATCAGCTTTGACAAAACCAAAGCCTTCAAATGTTTTACGTGCATTGGGAAAACGTCCAATAAAACATTTGCCCGTTGCACAGTGATACAGCACTTTCACATTGGTCACTCTGGTATCTTCAATCTTCTGACGACAATCATCATCAGGAGCTAATAAAATGTAAGTGTCCGATCCGTTACGGATATGATTATAGACATCTGCCTTCCCGACAACTTTAATTTTTCCAGGGTAAGCCGCTGCTAATTCAGTAGTTGGCATGTTCAAGTCAGACTCACCCACTATAATCTCTTTTTCTTTTAAAGAACGGATATCATCTAAAAACTGGTTCTGTGAATCTTTGAAGTGATCTTTATGTGCTTCATCCATGAAAACACCCGTTGCTAAATGAATCTGAAGAATGTTTTTCACCAGAATTTTAGCAATAATATCCGATGGAAAACAGATTAAATGATTCACTTCAATAGCATCGCATGTTCCGCTTTCATCCTGCATTTTAAAATCAAGAGAAGTTCGGGAACTCCATGAATCAGCCAATCCAGTTCTGACATTTACCGATTGCATAGTTGCCGTCCTTACCACAAAGAAAAACACATGGGCATCAGGATAATCTTTACGGACCTTCTCCGGATCAACTTCTCCTTTAATTACCATCACTTCCTTACCTGCAGGTAATTCTGCCTGAAGTGCTGCAATTACAGGAGCATCCAATTCAGGCCATTGTCCGTTAGCAAGATAGATAAACGACTTATATGTATAAGAGCCTGTTACCTTATCCTTTTTATGTTTCATCTCCATCGCTTTCCACAATGCATCATTATTCATCCCCTGCCTGTAAAACGTACTTTGAGCAAACAACACGTCAAGAGGAAGAGCCAAAGTGATGATGAAAAGGACACCCTCGATTTTTCTAAGACTAATGATTGAATTTATTTTCATAGGAATGAAATTTTAGCTAATTTATAAAATTCCACGATATATCTTCCTTGTATTAAAATGAGATAGGGCACAACAATCCGGCGGTTACACCTTTCAATCCCCACTTAAAAATCTGAATCTATCAACATAAAGCACTAACTTTACCCGAATTAAATCCATTTCTCTCCTATGCTCCTCATTGCTAAAACGTTCGCAGGTTGTGAAGAAATCTTGTCCCAGGAACTGGAGGCGTTGGGCGCCACAGAGACCAGGATTCTGACCCGTGCGGTAGAATTTGAAGGCGACCTGGAGGTGATGTATAAGGCAAACCTGCATTGCCGTACTGCATTAAGGATTTTACGTCCGATGTATCATTTTGAAGCGGCAGACGAGCAGATGCTGTACAACGAAATCCGCAACATCGACTGGAAGCAGCATTTTTCATTACAACAGACTTTTGCCATCAATGCTACCCTGAATCAGTCTTCACTCGATCATTCGCTATATGTCGCCTTAAAAGCCAAGGATGCCATCGTAGATCAATTCAGAGATGAAACAGGAGATCGGCCGAATGTAGATATCGATTACCCTGACTTCCGAATACACTTACACATCTACGAAAACCACTGCACCCTGTCATTCGACAGTTCCGGTGATTCATTGCATAAACGTGGTTATCGTGATTATACCAATCAGGCTCCGATCAACGAAGCATTGGCAGCGGCACTCGTCATTCAAAGTGGCTGGGATAAAAAACTTCCGCTCGCTGATTTCATGTGTGGCAGCGGAACCATTCTGGTAGAAGCAGCGATGTATGCATTGAACATTGCACCCAATAAATTCCGTTCGAAATTTGGTTTTGAAGGATGGAAAGATTTTGATGCTTCCCTCTGGAAAAAAGTTAAAAACGAAGCCATCGCAGCCGAATTAAAACCTGACGGACTCACACTCTACGGTGGTGATATCTCCGGCGTAGTATTGGATAAAGCGCGACAAAACATCGAAGAAGCCGGCTTAACGGATGTTATACGACTCAAAAAATCATCGTTCGATAAGTTCCCTGTTCCTGCACCGAATGGCGTCTTGATTTGTAATCCTCCTTATGGTTTACGCATCGAGCCAAAAGACATCATGTCGATGTATCAGACCATGGGTGATAAAATGAAGCATGACTTCAAAGGCTGGACCTGCTGGATATTTACCGGCAACCTCGAGGTAGCAAAGTTCATTGGCTTACGTCCATCCCGGAAGATTCAGCTCTACAATGGTCCGATCGAATGTCGTTTCCTCAAGTTCGATGTATACGAAGGATCAAAAAAAGCCAAGAAAAATATCGAACAGGATTCAGAGAGTCACCTCGATAATTCCGAAAATTCTTCCTCGAAATAACGCTTCTTTTCGGCTTTGTTCACAGCCATCATCTGTTGCAGTTCTCTTGAAGTCTTTGTTCTTCCATCATGACTCCAGCCCGGAGGTAAAAAAACGTATCCCAATTTCTGCTTCCATTCATTTGCATTACTCACATCTCTCCATATATTTTCAAACTCATGTGTCACGGCACGGACAGGATGATTGGGTGAATCGGGCATAGTAGTAATACCAAATTTAACGGGCTCTTCTTCCAGTTCTTTTTGAAAGGTACCAAAAAGTTTATCCCAAATAATTAAACACATCCCCATGTTTTTATCGAGGTAAACGATATTACTGGCATGATGCACCCGATGATGTGAAGGACTCACAAAAACCGACTCGAACCATGCCGGCATTTTTTTCACAAATTGCGTATGCACTAAAATCCCATAGATCTGCGTCACTGAAAACATCAGTAGAATATCCATCGGTTTAAATCCGAGAAACACGATCGGCAGGAAATAGATAAACCGGTACAGTGGCTGCAAGACTGAAGAGCGAAATCCGGTACTCAAATTATACTCCGGAGACGAGTGATGCGTCACATGCACTGCCCAGAACAGACGGCTGCTATGATCCATCCGATGTTCAATATAAAACGCCAGATCCTCCAGAATAAATAAAAATCCCCAATACACTAACGGCGACGAAGGTCCGTCAAACAAACGATGCTGATATCCATAAAAAAGTGCAATCAAATATATACCTCTGAACAACACATCCACGCCCATATTCAGGATCATCATATAGATGTTCATCAGCGTTTCTTTCACTGAGTAATACCGCTTCACCTTCCAATGACTCGCCAGAATCTCCAGCAGAATCACGGCCGTGTACAGCGGCAATGAAACCATTAAAACAAGTTTTTCAGCTAATGAAACCATTCCTTATCTCCTACTTCTTATCATGACGCGCGCCAATGCGGACCGCAAAAATATGTAACAATGCCGGAAACAAAGCTTCCATCGACTCTTTTGCGCCCTTTGTTGATCCAGGCAAGGTGAGCACCAATGACTTGCCCATCATTCCGGCAACACCTCGAGACAACATCGCATAGGGAGTCCGCTGCTGACCATAACTTCTGGCAGCTTCCATCACTCCCGGAATTTCTCTGTCGAGCAACGGAGCGATAACATCCGGTGAAACATCACGTGGCGACAATCCTGTACCACCGGTAAAAATAATGAGGTCTACTCCTTCCGATTCTGCCAATT
The DNA here is from genome assembly GCA_017995075.1 of Bacteroidia bacterium. Taxonomy (GTDB): domain Bacteria; phylum Bacteroidota; class Bacteroidia; order AKYH767-A; family OLB10; genus JAJTFW01. The sequence goes on from JAGOJO010000085.1 coordinate 5,399, forward strand.
TCGCTTTCCCCTGAATCTGCGACGCTTCATCAGGTATAATTGTATACTGTATATCTGTTAACCCACATTGCTGCAGACTCTCTACAATTACTTTTCCTGCTTTATCTTCTTTCTTCCCGGCGGAAATAGTATCAGAACAAACTACGACAAGCGCACGCAACTTTTCATACCCCTCCTCCATATAATCACGCACTCCGCCTTTCACCTTCACAAGCTGAGATGGCAGAATGCTCACATCATCATCCAATAACCGGATCATATCAAAAAGCGTTAACGCAGCTACTGACACCGCCAACATAGCTTGCATCTCCACACCGGATTTATACACTGTATGCATCTCCGCTTCTATCCGGATTTCCTTCTCCCCTAAATCAAACCGCATATCTGCAAATTCAACAGGAGCCATTGCAGTACCCGGAATAAACTCATGCGTACGCTTCGCTGCGAGTAAACCAGCAGCTTTCGCAAAAGCAAGTACATCTTCCGAAGAAACATCACGGTTACGGATAGCCGAAATAGTAGCGGAATGTCCGACAGTAATACCAGAAACGGCCACTGCTTTATAAAGCGACGACAACCGGTGAGCTATATCAATCATACTTTTTCTTTAAACTTACCTTTACTTTTACGGATATTCACCGCCACCACTTTATACTCCGGACACATCGCCTCTGAATCACGCTCACTCGATGTAATCAGATTCAGCAACACTTCCGGGAAATGAAAGGTGGTACTCAGCACTCCTGGTTTCACTTCATCTGTAATCCGGGCTTTGATATCAACTTTTCCTCTGGGAGATTCCACACATACCATATCACCCTCGGCGATAAAGTGACGTTGTGCATCATCCGGATGAATCATCAATACATCTTCTGTCAGAATTTTCACGTTTCCTGTACGACGCGTCATGGTTCCGGCATTGTAATGTTCCAATTCACGATTGGTAGTTATAATATACGGATATTCCTTACCGTTACGAAGGATTTCTTCCGTCTCTTTCCAATTGAAGAAATGGAATTTACCCAATCCTCTTTTGAATGTTTCTGTATGTAAAATTTCGGTATCCGTTCCATCCGGAGCCACCGGCCATTGCTTACCGTTTTCACCCAGATTATCCCAGGTAACACCGGCAAAGAATGGAACGATTCCTGAAATTTCCCGCAGCATATTTGCCGGCGTAAATTCCGGTTGAGGGAATCCCATATATTCCATAAACTCCACCATGATTTGTCCATCCGGTTTTGTTCCTTCTACGGGAGCAACAACAGCCTGCACCTTTTGAATACGACGTTCGCCGTTGGTAAACGTTCCCGATTTCTCGAGGAAGGAAGACGCAGGTAAGACAACATGAGCAAAATTGCAGGTTTCTGTATGGAAGATTTCCTGTACAACCAGTAAATCCAGATTACGCATGGCATTCATCACCAGATTTGTATTCGGATCTGTCTGTACCACGTCTTCTCCCATGAGCCAAAGAGCTTTGAATTTGCCATTAATTGCTGCATCATACATTTCGGGAATTTTAAGCCCCTTACCCATCGGTACTTTCATTCCATAAAACGCTTCGTATTTTTTATTGATCTCCGGATCATAGGAATCCATATATCCTGCACCCTGATGTGGCTGACAACCCATATCGGCTGCTCCCTGCACGTTGTTTTGTCCGCGCAGAGGATTTACTCCAACACCTCGTCGTCCGATGTTACCGGTGATCATGGCGAGATCAGAAATCAACATCACCGTAAACGTTCCCTGACTATGCTCTGTTACTCCGAGTCCGTGGAACGACATGGCATTCGGTGCTTCGGCATAAGCAAGAGCCGCTTTACGTACAAGCTCTTTATCCACACCGGTAATACGTTCATGCTCGTCAATATCGATTGCCAGAATCTGCTTTTTAAAATCTTCGTAGCCTTCTGTACGTCGACCAATGAAATCTTTATCTTCCGCACCTTCTTTGACGATATAGTGCAGCATCATATTGAGCAATGCGACATTCGTTCCCGGACGAAGTTGCAAATGGTAAGTAGCATATCGTGCAATTTCAGTACGTCGTGGATCAATAACGATACTGGTCTTGCCTTTCATCGCAAACTGCTTCAGCTTCGCACCTGTCACCGGATGAGCATCTGTCGGGTTCGCTCCAATGACCATGATGCAATCTGTATATTTCAGGTCGATGATCGAGTTGGTAGCAGCGCCGGTTCCGAAAGCCCGTTGCATACCCAATGCAGTTGGTGAATGACAAACACGTGCACATGCATCAATATTATTCGTACCGATCACAGTACGAATGAACTTCTGCATGAGATAATTTTCTTCGTTGGTACATCTTGCCGAGCTGATTCCGCCAATCGCGTCGGGACCATACGTCGCTTTAATATCATTGAGTTTATCTGCTATATATCCATAGGCTTCTTCCCAGCTCACCGGCTCCAGTACACCATTCCTGCGGATCATTGGAGATGTTAATCGCTCAGGGTGATTGTAGAATGAAAATGCAAAACGTCCTTTCAGACAAGTATGTCCCTGGTTTACTTCCGCATCATATGGAGCCTGAATAGATTTCACTTTACCATTTACTACTGCAACCTCCAGATTACAACCAACGCCACAATAAGTGCAGATAGTTCGGACTTTTTTATCAGCAGAAACTGACTTCGATTCAAAAACATCGGAAATAGCAGAAGTAGGACATGCCTGTGCACATGCACCACAGCTGACACAATCAGAACCGAAGAAATTATTCTCAAAACTTTTTACAATATGACTATCAAAACCTCGTCCGGCCATGCTGAGAACAAACTCTCCCTGCACTTCATCACATGCTCGTACACAGCGGGCGCAATTGATACACTTTGAAAAATCAGAAGTCATGTATGGATGACTCTTGTCTTTTTCATAATGCAAATGATTTTTACCTGCGGGATATCGTACATCACGGATACCTACCCGAGCTGCCACAGTTTGTAGCTCACAATTATTATTCACTTCACAAGTCAGGCAATCGAGCGGATGATCGGTTAACACCAACTCCACAATATTCTTCCGCAACTTTTTTATGCGATCACTATCCGTGTAAATGAATGAGCCAGCCATAACAGGGGTATGACAGGAGGCCTGCGCTTTTGCCGGACCATCCTTTACCAATGCCACATCTACGCTACATACCCTGCAAGCTCCGAATGGATCCAGGTTTGGTGCGTCACATAAAGTTGGAACGAAGTCCTTGCCCAGATGACGACGTACGAAGGAAAGAATGGTCTCCCCATCCTTCACTTCATAGACTTTATCATTGATATATGCTGTTTTTCCCATCACTTATTTTTTAAAGAATGGTGCAAGTTCATCATTGAAATATTTCAGTGCATTTTTTACCGGCAATGGTAATCCACCACCCAATGCACATAATGACCCTGTCTCTAATGTTTCCAGAAGATCGTTGAACAAGGTCGTATCAATTTTATAATCGCCGGTTCGTGCTTTATCTACCAATTCGTATCCACGTGTAGATCCGATACGACAAGGGAAACATTTACCACAACTTTCATGCGCAGTAAACCGGAATAAATGTTCAATATAGGCAATTAACGGATAATCTTCGGGAATACACACAACAGATGCGTGTCCGAGCAGAAATCCATTTCTTGCAAACGAATCAAAATCTACCAGTAAATCATCAATCTTCGAGACAGGTACGAGTCCGCCAAGAGGCCCGCCAATGTGCATTGCTTTCACCGGCACACGGAAGCCACCACCGAGTTCATCCACCACTTTACGCAGAGGAGTTCCCATATCTGCTTCATACAAACCGGGGCGATTAAAGTGCCCATCGAGCGAAATAAGTTTTGTGCCTTTTGATTTTTCTGTACCGATCGAAGAGAAATGTTTGCCACCGTGCTTCAAGATATAAGGAAGGTTCGCAAGCGTTTCCACATTGTTCACCACGGTTGGCTTATTGAATAATCCCTGTTGAGTTGGATACGGAGGACGTACCCGCACTTCCGGACGCTGACCTTCAATAGAAGATAACAATGCTGTTTCTTCACCGCAGATATAGGCCCCCATTGCCTTGATCACTTTGAAATCAAAAACAAAATCACTGTCTTGTGTCTCCGAACCAATCAGCTTCCTCTTACGTAACTCTTCCACCTCCTGCTGAATACGTTCCACTGACTCAGGATACTCACCGCGTATATAGACTACGCCAGTTTTAGCACCTGTAATATAACCGGCAATCATCATTCCCATCAGCAAAGCATGCGGACGTTCCTCCATGATATATCGATCAGAAAAAGCACCGGGATCACCTTCATCCGCATTACAGACAATAAACTTAATATCATTCTTTTCTAACCGACATGCATCCAGTTTAAAGGCCATCGGAAATCCGGCGCCACCTCTGCCTCGAATACCGGCTTCTTTTAATTCAGCTATAAGTTCTTCTGGTGATCGCTTTAACACATTCTTCCAGATCGAGTAATATTCGTCTATAGCCGGATAAGGAGTTGTCAGAATAGCTGCACCGATTGCAGATGCATGAAGCTTTTCGGATGTGCGCTGCTTTTTCCCAACCACATCATCCAGATGCTGAATATCCTCTCCTGAATAGTTATAACCGTTGATATGAAAAGCGCTGTTCTCGTGACATCTTCCCAGACAACACATTTCACCGATTTCGTTTTCTGAAAACTTCGCACGCAGTATTGATTTTACATTTGCCTGTGTCCCGGCCGTCATGCAAGCACTGCCATTACAGACATACACCTTCTTCCCCTTATTCTCCGGCCGCAAAAAATCATAAAATGATACAGTGCCATACACAGTAGACTTCCCTACCAGAAATTCATTCCTGATCTCCTCAAGACGCTCCACAGAAGGAGTCCCTTCAGAAGCAGCTGCATTGCCCAGTTCCTCGAAAAGATTTTTCCCGAGTCCTTTTCTTCCGGAGAGTTCACTTAAATTTTTAGACATGCTTTGTCACATTACTTTTAAATTCATTTAGCTGCAAACGTTGTGGATTTGTGTAAGCTGTAAACCGTTCATTTCTGCAAAATGCGAGAATCGTCATTCCTGCTTCCATCGCCGTCTGAACAGCTTTACCGGAAGGTGCAGAGACGGAAGCAAGCAAAGGAATACCTGCATTCATTGCCTTCGACACAATCTCATAACTAATGCGGCCACTGACAGTCATCCCATCTGCTTCCTGCAATTTTCCGGCACGAATCAATGCACCAATCACTTTATCTACTGCATTATGACGACCGATATCCTCTCTCACACAAAGTACATCTCCCGTCCGGGTAAATGCACCTGCAGCATGGGTACCACCACTTTTCTGAAAAGCCAGTTGCTGCTGACTCACTTTTTCGAAACAGGATGCAATCAATGAAGGTTCCATCACAAAGTTCCGGGGAGTTTGAGCAATAAGCTCTTCCAGTTCGGTTTTACCACAAAGTCCACAGGAAGATGCCGAAGCTATCGACCGACTTCCTTCGAAACTCTTCAATAACTCATCCTCAGGTATTCGTATATTCATTGCCGTTATGACTCCACTTTCGTTTCGCTCTGTCACTTCCATCATTGGCTGACCTGCAGAACGGTAAATCCCCTCTGTAAACAGGAGTCCTGTTACCAGGTCCTCTTCACTTCCCGGACTACGCATAGTAATCGTAAACGGCACATCGTTGATTGAAATACGTAATGTCTCTTCTACAGCCAATACATCTTCCACCGCCGAGGCATCCCGGCCATTGAAGAGTACACCAGTATAGGAGAAGACTTCATTCATCAGCTCAATCCAACAATATTTCCTTTGTTATCAATATCCATTCCCTCAGAAGCAGGTATTGCCGGAAGTCCGGGCATCCGCATAATCTGTCCGAGAATTGGCACCACAAATCCGGCACCCGCTGCAAGTTCAAACTCCCGCACATTTACTTTAAATCCAGTTGGTCGTCCGATTTTCTTTTCATCATCACTAAACGACATCTGCGTTTTCGCCATACAAACCGGAAGTGTATTATAACCCAACTCAATGAGATCTTTCAACTGAGTTCGAGCCTTCGAAGTATACGTTACATCATCTGCACCGTAAATCTCCGTAGCTATCTTTTTAATCTTTTCTTCAATCGGCATGCTCATCTCATATAAAGGAGCATATTTATTTTTTCCGCTCTCGATCATCTCCACCACCGCACGTGCCAGCTCCTTTGTGCCTTCACCACCAAACTCCCAACCCTTCGACGGAACAGCTTTCACGCCCTGCTCAGCACAACGGCGAATAATATATTCCACTTCCTCGGCAGTATCCGAATAGAAACTATTAATGGCTACAACCGGAGTCAGTCCAAACTTCTTACAATTCTCTATATGACGGGAGAGATTTTCATATCCTCTTTCGAGATAGGACATATTCGGCGTATTGTATTCTGCCTTCTTCGCACCGCCATGATGACGTAAAGCCCTCACCGTTACCACGAGAACCATCGCCTTTGGTTTCAGGCCGGCCATCGGACATTTGATATCCAGGAATTTTTCAGCTCCCAGATCCGCACCGAATCCAGCTTCTGTCACCACGTAATCACAAAGACTCAATCCCATCTTCGTAGCCACAATCGTATTGGTACCCTGCGCAATATTGGCGAAAGGTCCACCATGAATAATGGCAGGATTACCTTCCAGCGTCTGAACAAGATTTGGTTTAATCGCATCCCGCAACAGGAGAGCCATCGCCCCTTCCGCTTTCAGGTCGCGGGCGTAAACAGGTTTTTTATCGAAAGTATAGCCGACAAAAATATTTCCGAGACGGTGTTTCAGGTCATCAATATCCTTTGAAAGACAAATAATCGCCATTACCTCTGAAGCAGCGGTAATATTAAACCCATCTTCACGGGGAACACCATTAGCACTACCACCCAAACCAATAACGATTTGACGAAGTGAACGATCGTTCATATCCATTACCCGTTTCCACATCACCGTACGGGGATCGATGTTTAAATTATTGGTTTTACTTTGAATATTATTATCAATCAAAGCCGCCAACAGATTATTCGCTTTTTCAATCGCAGAGAAATCGCCTGTAAAGTGCAGGTTGATATCAATCATCGGGATTACCTGAGAGTATCCACCACCTGCTGCTCCACCTTTGATACCAAACACTGGACCTAAGGAAGGTTCACGCAAAACCACCATTGAATTTTTTCCGATTTTATTCAAGCCATCATTGAGGCCAATCGAAACTGTTGTTTTCCCTTCACCGGCAGGTGTTGGATTGATTGCTGATACGAGGATCAGGTTTCCGGCATCTACTTTGTTCTGATCGATTAACGACAGTGGAAGTTTAGCTTTGTATTTTCCGTATTGTTCCAGCAATTCAAGGTCGATGTTCAACCTTCGTGCAATATCACGAATTGACTTAATATCGGCTTTCGTAGCAATTTCAAGATCCGTCAGGTGTGCTGTCGTAGACATATTCAGGTATTTACAGTAGTTATTT
>JAGOJO010000086.1 GCA_017995075.1 Bacteroidia bacterium
TTTCTGGCGAATGAGAAATACGCTGAAGGTGTGGAGCAAGGATGGCGGGGACTCAAAGTTTCACAATCGCAATACCGTCGCTCTCTGTATGATCTGATTGGTGCAGCTTATACCGAGCTGGAGAAGTTTGATAGCGCGTTGTATACCTATCAGGCCGGATTGAAAGAATTCCCGAATCACCAGCGCTTTTACTTTGGAAGCGGTACCGCATACATGGGGAAGAAAGATTACCAAAAAGCAGTGGAGAGCTTTCAGTATAGCGTGAAATTAAATCCATATCATGGTTTGTCTCATTATTATCTGGGAAAAATCTGCATGGAAAACAATTATATCATTCCGGCAATGCTTTCTTATCAGATGCAACTTCTGGTGGATGATCCCGGTGCAAGATGTATAACGGCCTTGGCCAATTATGAGAAAATGGCGCAGGGCGGATGGACCGTCCTTCCGGATTCGATGTATTGGAAAATGCCTGCCGGCTCGAATAACTTCGCAGATCTCGAAAAAATTATTCGTTCAAAAATTGCTTTGTCGGATAAGTATAAATCAAAAGTGAACCTGAGTTATAATACTATTTTGAAGCAGATGCAGGTGCTGCATGAACAACTTGCGTTTAATGCTGCTGATACCGGTTTTTGGATGCAGTACTATGTGCCATTCTTCCTCGATCTCTGGAAAAAGAATCATTATGTGGGTTATGCTTACAATGCATTTGCAGCAGTGAATGAAAGTGATGTGCAGAAGGCGGTGAAGAAGAACGCAGCTGTATCGGAGAAAATGGCAGTGTTTGCCCGCGAATATTGGAACAAGTATCGTGAAGATTTCTGGGTGAATAATAAACTGACTCCGAAGACTCCTTTCTTCTATGGTACCGGCGCACTTCAGTCAGTAGGCGAATTTGATGAGAAACTTCAACGTCCGCTCGGTTATTGGAAGTATTATTTTGCAAATGGGAATATCAATAATGAGGGTAATTACGATTCAAATGGAAAAGAGCAGGGCGTTTGGAAATACCATCGTCTGTCAGGCGGAAGATTGTCTTATAAAAAGGCGAAGGATGGGGAACTGGCAGATTCTACCTGGTCGTTTTACTGGAATGGTAGTGTAGATGAGATAAACCTGTATAAAGATGGTAAGCTCAACGGAAAATCAATAGGCTATTACTCTACCGGCTCTATTTCCGGTGTGGTGGAGTTTAAGAATGATCTGAAACACGGGAAGGCAAAATTCTATCATGAAAACGGGATGGTGAAATCAGAGTCGACTTTCAAAGACGATAAGTTGGATGGTCATTATTTGGAATATTATAATAATGGGGTCAAAAAGGAAGAGTACTCTTATGTGAATGGGCTCATTGCCGGTTCGGTGAAAACATGGTATGATAATGGAGTGTTGAAAGGTGAAGGTTCTTATACCAATGGATTGATTTCCGGTGATTGGAAGTATTATTCCGATGAAGGAAAATTGTATAAAAAAGCACAATATACAAACGGAAAGGAAACCGGTAAATGGGTTGAATATTACTCCGATGGTACCACGTCAGAAGAATATACATACAACGCAGGGAAACTTGATGGTGATAACCTGTTTTATGATACCGATGGTAAATTATATTGCAAGCTGGTGTTTGTGAACGATAAGCTGATGAGTTATGAGTATAAAGACAAGTCAGGGAAAATATTGAGTTCAAATTCCCGTAAGTCGAAGCAAATCGATTATCAATCCTATTACCCGAATGGAGAACGTTCACGTAAAGGAATTTATTCTGATATCGGTAAGGATGGCTTGTGGACGCAATGGTACGATTACGGTGTGATCAAGGAAGAAGAGAATTTCGAAAAAGGCGTGCAGCAGGGATTGCAGAAGTACTATTCAGATGAAGGATTGCTGCATTCAGAATTTACCTATGAAGATGGTAGCCGCAACGGACTCGGAATTCAATATTATGATAACGGTAATGTGGAAGTTCAGGGCTGGTATCTCAATGATACCAAAGAGGGAGAATTTATTGAATATACCTATGATGGCCTCCTCAGTGAACGGATGTTCTATATCAACGGAACGCTGAATGGCGACGATACTTATTATGATGCAGAGGGCCGTCCTTTCATCTCTTATCAGTATTATTTGGGAGATGTGGTTGGGTTTAAAGGTTATGATACCTTGGGTAAAGTAGTATATGTTGATACTTTCCCGTCAGGAAATATTACTACGAAAACTTATCATTGCTATAATGGAAAGAAAGTTGATGCTGAGTTCAGCTATAAGTATGGTAGTCTGGATGGAGAGCTGAAGCAATACTATACGAACGGTAAACTGAGTCGTGTGGTAAATTATAGTAATGGAACCAAGAACGGTTCGTCGGTGAATTATTATTTCGATGGATCTCTCGAAAATCAATCGTTCTATAAAGATGGGGCGCAGGATTCACTGGAGGTGGAGTACTTCTGGGGTAAGAAGGAAAAAGAGTTCATGTATAAAGGCGGTGACTTAAATGGTTTTGGCAAATGGTACTATCCAAATGGTAAAGTCGAAATCAGCGGTAGCTATAAAAGTGATGACCGCGATGGGTATTTCTATTACTACTCGTATAATGGAGAACTTCGGTTCCGTTTGAATTACAAAGAAGGAAACGCAATTTCTTATTCTTATCTGAATGCTGATAGTGCTTTCGTTCCGGAGATACCTCTTGCGAAAGGAACAGGAAACATTAAGGCTTTCTTCCGTAATGGAAAACCTTCTGCTGATGTTAGCATGAAAGCGAACGCTTTTGATGGTAATTATACCCTTTTCTTCCCTGATGGTAAAACCGCGCTTACAACGTCCTACAAAGAGTGGGGAAAGGAAGGCGTGCGGAAAGAGTACTACCCTGATGGAAAATTGTACAAAGAAGAAAACTTCAAGTATAACCGACTTCATGGTCGTGTGAAATACTATAATGAAAAAGGCGTTTTAGTTAAAGACCTGAATTATAAATATGGCCTCCTTCACGGACCTGCTGTTGTTTATGATAATTCAGGAAAACAAACTGCGAAAATTAGATTCTATAATGATCAGCCAATCGATTAAAGGATTCCTTCTCTGTTTATTTATTCCGATGTTGTCTTGGGCTCAACCCGAGTTCAACTATCAGCAGATTAAATCGGCAAACCCCGATAAGGATTATTACATGCTCAGCAAAGGGCAGCATGTAATGATTGATGAAGCAAAGGGTAAGCTGAAAATAGAAGTGAATGAATTTTCTAATATTCTTTATCTCACCGAAAGAGGGACAAGGGCAGCGGAGAAAGTGATTTCACATTATACTACCTTTTCAAAGGTGGATGATGTGAATGCTAAAACGTGGGTGCCTGTCCCGGGAGGTAAGTTTAAGGCGGTTCCGGTGGAGAAATTTACTACCCGTAAACCTACCAAGGATGGCATATTCTATGATGATGCAGAGGAGAAACACTTTATCTATCCTTCATTGGTTGAAGGTGCAGTGGCCTCGCTGGATTACAACGAAGAAATGTTCGATCCGCATTTGTTGGGTACATACATCTTTCAAAGCGGCATTCCTGTTGGCGACTCGTACTTTAAAGTGAGCTTCCCGGATAATGTGAAGGTGAGGTATAAAATTCTGGGTGATGCCGGCAACAGTGTGAAGTTTACAGAAGAAAAGAAGAAGGGTAAAACGACATACACTTTCAGAGCAACCAATCTCAAAGAGATCGAATTTGAGGATGGTGCGCCGGATTTACTTTATTATTCTCCGCATGTGATTGTGTTCATTGAGAGTTATGAGTTTAACGGAAAGAAAACAGATGTCTTGCCTGATCTGAACGGTTTATTCCGGTGGTATAGTGAGCTGGTGGAAAAAGTAAAAAATGATGCCAGTGAAGAGTTGAAGGTGCTGGCAGATTCGATCCGAAAGGTTTCTGCTACTCCGGAAGATCAATTGAAGCAGGCTGTTTACTGGCAGCAGGATAATATCAAATACATCGCGTTTGAAGATGGATTGGGTGGTTTTATTCCACGCAACCCGGCTGATGTATTGCGTAAACGTTATGGTGATTGTAAGGATAAGGCTTATCTCCTGACGCTGTTGTTGAACGAACTTGGCTTCGAAGCATACCCTGCGTGGATCGGTACTCGTGATATTCCTTATTCTTACAATGAAGTTCCTTCTCCTGCAGTGGATAATCATATGATCGCGGCTGTTCGCTGGAAAAATGAATGGGTGTTTCTGGATGGGACAAGTTATTTTATTCCATTGGGTATGCCTACTTCAATGATTCAGGGAAAAGAGGCGATGATTAAACTGAACGCTGATTCGTTTATCATCGTGAAGGTGCCTGAAATTCAAAAGGAGAAAAATGTGAGGGCTGATTCTTTTGTAATGAAGCTGAATGGAAAGAACCTGGAGGGAAAAGGTGTTCGTACGTTTTCGGGATATTTTCAGGAGTCGACGCAGATTGTATTGAATTTTCAATCGCAGTCGAAGCGGGATGAATATATGCTGAAAGGACTCAAGATTGCTAGTAATAAGTACAATGCGCAGAATATGCAATACAGTGGTTATGGTCAGCGCGATTCGTTGTTGTCGCTTTCTTATGATGTAACTGTGAATGATTATGCAGAAGAAATCGATGGTAAGCTGTATGTAAATATGAACCTGGTGCGGGCGATGCCGTTTGATAAAATGGATTGGAAGAAACGGAAGGTGGGTATCAGTGTTGATCATAAGTATATTAGTAAATACCGGATGGAGTTGAAAATTCCTGCAGGTTATACAGTGGAAGCATTGCCGTCCAATGTCTCGTTTTCGAATGAGAAGTATGGGTTGGATTCTAAATACGAAGTGAAAGGTGATGTTGTTGTACTAACGCATCAGTTCTGGCTCGATACGCTGATGTTGCCTGTGGAAGAAATGCCTGCATGGAGTACCTACTTCGAAAAACTGCTGGCATCTTATAAATCTCTGGTGATCTTTAAAAAGAAATAACACTATTAAACTATACCGAATGAAAAAATTTATTGCCTGCTGTTTGTTGTTGATCATTGGTGTGCCCGTTTTTGCGCAGACCTATGAAATGCGGAATTTTGATATTCCCGAGCGTAAAACAACTGAATCCCTTACGGAGAAAGAAAAAGGGGAGTCGATCGTTCTGCTGAATGATGATCGTACGTATGAATTTGCCCGTAACCCAAAGGAAGAACTGGAGTTGTATTATTCCCGTTATGTCAGGGTGCATATCAACGAGCAATCAATGGTGGAAGCGTATAATAAAATTTATATCCCGGTTACTTCGCCTGAGGATTTGGTTACGCTGCATGCTCGTACGATCCGTAAAGACGGGAAATCCTTCGATATGCTGAAGGGTGATATGAAACTGGTAAATGAGGAAGGACAGAATTATATGATTCTTGCAGTGGAAGGTTTGGAGAAGGATGCGGAGCTGGAGTACTTCTTTACTACTAAAGATGAAGTGCGCGTATTCCTGACAGAGCGTTTGCAAACCCGTTCGTATTCCCGTAAGGCGACTTTGAATATCATAAGTCCTGAATATCTCATTTTCGAGGTGAAAACATACAATGGAAATACTACGGTTTCTGATACAGTAAAAAATGAGAAACGTTGGGTGACGGTTACTTCAGGTACCTTAAATCCGCTGGATGATGATGAGAAGTATTCATATTACTCTGCCAACGTTTTGCGTGCGGAAATTAAATTGGCAAAGAATACATCCGTTGGTACTAACAGGATGTATACATGGGATGATGCCGGTGGACGATTCTATGAGATTTTCCATATGCGCGATAAGTCTGATCCAAAGGAAGCTGATAAACTGATTTCGAAAATTGGACTGAAGAATGAGTCGCAGGAAAATCAGGTGCGTAAAATCGAGCAGTTTATGAAGGCGAATGTGGTGGTGAACGAAAATAACGAGGAAGAGACAGTGAAGCTGATGTTGTCCAGAAAATATGGTAGCACGAATCAGATTATAAAAACGTATATCCTGTTGTTTGAGAAATTAAATATTCCGTATGAACTGGTCATCACCTGTAATCGCTCCGGTTCTCAGTTTGATGCGGATTTTGATACATGGAGTTTCCTGGATGAGTATTTCTTCTATTTCCCATTCTCTAATAAATACATGGATCCTACCAATATCGCTTTCCGTTATGGGTTTATTCCTGCATTGTTTATGGATAATAACGGACTCTTCATTAAAAACCTGAAGATCGGTGATGTGGAGAGTGGCGTTTCTTCCGTGAAACGTATTGAGCCTGTTCCCGGGAAATTGAATTTCGATAACATGACTTCTGATATTACCTTGTCTGCAGATAATAGCAAGGCAACGGTGAAGATCATTCGTGAAATGAATGGTTATGCCGACAATACTATCCGTGCAATCTATTTCTATTCGAATGAGGAAGATCGTAAAAAAGTGGCGGAGGAGTTTATGAAATCTTGTGGCGGTGAAGGAGCTGAAGTGAATCAGATTTCTGCTCAGAATTTTGACATGAATTCGGATGAGATGCTGAAGCCGTTCGTGTTGAAAGCGACAGTGGAATCAACTGGTCTGGTGGAAGAAGCAGGCAATACTATTCTTTTGAAAATTGGTCAGGTGATCGGTCAGCAAATGGAAATGTATCAGGAGCATGCTCGTCAGAATCCAATCGATCTCGATTATGCGCATAATTATAAACGTACATTGAACTTCTTTGTTCCTGCCGGTTATCAGCTGAAAGGATTGGAGAAGCTGAATATGAATATTACTACTGATGATAAATCAATGGGCTTTATCTCTACTTATAAAATGGAGGGAGATAAATTAGTAGTGGTAGTAGACGAATATTATAACGTTACCAAGTTACCGGTGTCTGCGTATGAACCATATCGTAAGGTGATCAATGCAGCAGCCGATTTTAATAAAATCAAATTGGTGCTCGAGAAAAAATAATACGATAACTAATCCCGCGCAGCGAGGGTGTCTTCTACAATCAGGAAGATATCCTCGTTGTCGCGTTTCATGAGGTAGTGTTCGCGGGCGTATTTTTCTAAATGCTCGGGATCAGACATCAGCTCTTCCATGTCTTTTTTATTGTTTTCGATTTCGCTGATATAATAGGCTTTGTCTACCTCCAGTTTCTCCAGTTGCTGCCGATAGGTGTACTGCGAAAAAAGATCGTTCCGGTCGAAGAAGGTTACCCATACCACAAAAGCGGCTATGGTGATGGCGTATTTATTGCGGATCCATCCGGGTATGCGTTCGAAGAGGGGCGATTTCATGTGATAAAGGTAGGTAGGAGGAGGCTTCGTTTACTTAACTCTAACGTAGTTTTTTAACCTGATTGTGTGAATTAGATTATTCTGAACCTTTTTGCCGTTGAAGTGTTTTAACTTCGCCTTCGTTTAGGTATTATTATGGGTAGAATCATTCGGGTTGAATTGCTGAAAATTGCCGCGAAGCCGCGTAGTTATATTGGCTTTATCGCTATAGCTGTGATTGTCAGTCTTATACATCTTGCCATGTATATGGATGGTATGAACTATATCAGCTTTATTACTACTCCGGTACAAGCGGCTTTTAGTCTGAATGGAAAAATTCTGAATGGTAACCTGGTCTGCTTTATTATCCTTCAAACCCTGATTATTCAGATTCCCTTGCTGGTTGCGCTGGTGACAGGTGATCTGATTTCGGGTGAGGCGGCAATGGGAACGATTCGTTTGGTGGCTACGCGGCCGGTGAGTCGTACCGGTTTGCTGATGTCGAAGTTCGTGGCTGGGGCGGCGTATGTGTTCGTTTTGTTGTTATGGCTGGGTATTCTGGCGTTGGCAGTTGGACTCTGGCTCTTTGGTCCGGGTGATCTGATTGTTTTGAAAAGTGAGGAGCTGACAATCATTCAGGGTGATGATACTTTGTGGCGATTTTTTGCAGCATTGGGTATTGCGTTTTTGAGTTTGATGGTGGTGGCTACTTTTTCCATGTTGCTTTCTTGTTTTGCGGAGAATTCGATCGGACCTATTATCTCTACTATGGCGGTGATTATTCTGTTTACGATCATAGGTACCATGGATATTCCCTTGTTCGATAAAATAAAGCCGTTTCTGTTTACTACGCATATGGTGGTCTGGCGGAATATGTTTGATCAGGTGTTGGATACGGAGCAAATCGTGACCTCTATCTCAATCCTGGTCTTGCATATCGTGTTGTTTCTTTCTGTTTCATGGTGGATATTCCGCAAAAAAGATATTCTGAGCTGATGAAAAAAAATTGGTTGTTGGTTGTATTAGTTTTCCTTTCGCAGTTGCTTTCGGCGCAAAGTTCTCCGGAGGCCTTGTCGGTGTTGCGGGAGGTGAATGCGAAGTTTGCAAAAGTGAAGGACTATCAGGTGGATGCGGTGATTGATACGCGTATTTCATTTCTGAAGATTCTGCCGCAAAAAGCGAAGGTGTTCTTCCGGCAGCCTGATCAGTTTAAGGTGAAGTCGAAGGGAATTGCAATTCTCCCTAAGCAGAATTTCGATCAGCTGTTTAAACTGATTGCGAACGAGAAGGCATATATGGCTTTTCCTTCGGGTACGGAGTTGCTGAATGGTACGCAGGTGTCAATTATTAATCTGATCCCAACTTCCGATACAAGTGATCTGGTGTTGGCGAAATTGTGGATCGATACTTCGCGTGATCTGATTCTGAAATCACAGCTGACAACAAAATCCAATGGTACAGTGTTGATCGAATATCTGCACGGTTCATTGGCTGCGTATGCATTGCCTGATCAGATTACCTTTACAGTGGAAGTGAAGAAGTTTAAAATCCCGAAGGCTGTGGCGGCGGATATTAATTCAAAGGCGACAGTGAGTAACGGAAAGGAACCTAAAACGGGAAAAATTATCATTCGCTTTTCCAATTATATCCTGAACAAGGGTATTCCGTCTTCTGTTTTTTCTTCGAAAGATGAATAGGTAGAAACGACGAAAGCCCTCCTTACGGGGAGAGCTTTCAAACCTAACCTGACAAACTTAACGCTTTATCTTTTTCAATTAATTGAATTCGTTTTAAGGTTTCGCCGCTTCGAAACTTTCTACGGCTGATCCTGTAGTGGCTACCGGATTATTAGAGCTGTTGAGCTGAATTTTGTAAGTGTAATTGCTTTCACGTTTCCATACAAGTACGATGTCGGTAGTGACGATTTTCTCTACACCGTTTTCAACTTTGGTGATGCTCCATTTACCTACCTGATACAACATCTTTGAATTTCCGCCGAGTTCGGTGATTTCTGATTTAATCGATTTTGCATTGGCCATGGCGTACCAGAATTCAGCAATGGCTTTGCGTCCTTGTACTTTTTTTCCGCCTGGTGCTATAATAGTTGCATCATCGGCATATAAGTCTACAATGGCTCCCATGTCTTTCTTCTCGAAGGCTTTTTCGATGTCATGGTTGAGTCGTTCAACTTCAGTGCGTGTTTCAGGCGATACTTCGTTTCCGGTTTGCGCCTGTGTTGTGTAACCGGCAATTACAAGTCCCATTGTTACCATAAAGGCTGCGAATGAGCGACGCAGGAAAGAATAGGCAGTTTTCATTTTTTTATTTTTTTAGAGGTGATTGTTTTAATGATGTGACGTCCGGTTGTTTAGTTTTGTTACAGAACTTTTGTAATTTATTTTGACGACGATTTCACCGGTCGGTTTGTTACAGTTGTTTTTATTTGATGAAGCAAAGATGCTATGGTATTTATTTTTTTGCAATCCATTTCTTACAGACCGTCGTTAATGCACGTTGAAATGCATCAATTCAAAGCTGTAGTGATTGGTAAATATAACGGCATGTATCTCTGTTTATTTGTTAATGAAATGTTATGGTTTTAAGAGGGGAGATGTTAATGTTTTGTGAAGAACGTTATTTGAAGATTGTTTCATGTGTGAAAAATATTTTTCGTTTTTACTTTCATATATGATGTCTTGTTTTTTGTCGTTGATGATATTTAAATGGTCGTTTTAAAATCGCAATTGGTCAGTAAAAACAGTTAAATGAAAATTGCAGTATTTAACAAATGAGGATGTGCCTATGCTGTTTCTTTGGATTGAAAACTTGTTGGATTTTATTTCTGAACTAAATAAAAAAGGCTGCCTCCGGTTGGAAACAGCCTTTTCTGTTATTGATGGATCTGAATGTTATTTCTTCTCCTTGGCGTCTATTATTACACCTTTGTCGTCGATCCGGATTTTTACATCCTTGTTGTCCCAGTCAATGGTGTCTTTGTCGGAGTTGATGTCTACTTCCTGTCCGTTTACACGGATATGAACATCTTCATTGTCTGATTTGGAACTGCGTTCTTCAAAGTTGCAGTTGATGCACTCGAGTCCGCGGTTGGTCATGGTCCAGGTATGTCCTACCATGTCGTTGTCCCAGGTATTGGTTACGTTTTTGATGTCGTAGATTACATCTTCAATGTTCTCTCCGAGGAATACACTTTTACCTACAGGTACTTTTAATATCATTCTTATTTTCTGTGCACGGTAGAAGGTGCTTTTCGGTAACATGTAATCTCTGGAGAAACGGAGTATAGAGTCGTCCTGTACAATTTCATACTTGATACCGCGGGAATTCTTTTCCGCTTCTTTGCGGTTAGGTCCTTTGCTGGTGATGATTTTGTAGAGTTCGAATTCATTTCCGTCAGCGCGCTGTATATCTACTTCTACATCTTCAATCAGTATAGTGTCTTCAGTGGTGTTGATCGACCAGCCATTCGACATGATTTTCCATTTTCCGTTGTAGTAGATGTCGTTGCGGTCTTCGTAAGGATTCAACATAGCCAGGTGGATGGTGTCAGTAGTTGGCTGAGCAATTGGAATCTCCACACGATGTGTATCGGTTACTTTGAATTGACGGGCAAGGTCAAAGCCGATCCAGAAGGTGATGAGTACGCCAACAATCCAGATAATCCCTGCTGTATAGTTGAAGATCCTCGATTCTTCCTTGATCTTAAACAGTGAACGGCTGATGCGATAGATCAATATAATGATCGGAATTCCTAATACTACACCCAGTGTTATGGTTGCGAGTGTCAACTGATCCGGTGTGAGGAACGAGTTGGTGAGGAATATCGGCAATGTTGCATCTCCGATTACACCGGCCATCGCTAATACGGTGATGAAGAGTGCCAGCAGAATTACGAATAGGATGATGCCCAGTACGACTGATATGAAGCCAACGAAGAATTTCAGAATCGCGATGAGAACACCTCCGATGGCATCAAAAAAATTTGAGACAGCTCCCTGACTTCTTTTGCCGGGCCCCGGTTTGCCGGAGATTCTCGATTTGATGTCTTCTACTTCGTCTTCTATCGTGCGTTTGATATTGTCGATGTTTACCGGCTGGCCTTTCATCTCGAGTTTTTCAGATGTTGACTTCGCTTTCGGAATAATTATCGCCAATAAGATGTAAAGTAATAATCCGGAACCCCAGATAAAGAAGGCAGCAGCAAAGATCAATCGAAGCCAGATCGGATCCATGCCTACATAATGGCTGATTCCACTGCAAACACCACTAATCACTTTATCATCCGGATCGCGGTAGAGCTTGCGGTATCCACGGGCATCAGAAGTGAACGGTTGCCCGGCATCATTGGATCCTTTGTTGCCCGCTTGTTCTTCACTGTCAGTACCTGCTACCTGCTCCGGACGACCCATCGTGTCGATGATATGCTCTACATCGGAGCTAATCACCACCTGGCGACTGGTGCCAATCCGTTCAGTGAACATCTCTGCGATACGTGATTCGATGTCCTGAATTATTTCGTCCCGACCATCAGAGGTAGTGAAATACCCGCGTATTGCTTCAAGATATTTTCGAAGCTGGTCGTACGCTTGTTCTTCTATATGGAAGACCATGCCTCCAATATTCACGGTTACGGTCTTGTTCATAATACTGAGTTGTTAGAGGTGGTTTGGTTTACTGCATCTACCAGTTCTTGCCAGGTAGTGCGAAGTTCGTTTGTAAATTGTTCGCCGAGGGGCGTTAAGGTATAATATTTACGGGGCGGACCTGAAGTACTTTCCTTCCATGTGTAGGCAAGGAGCCCCTGGTTTTTGAGCCGGGTGAGGAGAGGGTAGAGAGTGCCTTCTACCACCATGAGCTTTGCATCTTTCATCTTCGCTATTATGTCGGAAGGATAAACTTCTCCCTGGGCGATGATGCTGAGTATGCAAAACTCCAGGACTCCTTTCCGCATCTGTGCCTGGGTGTTTTCTAGATTACTCATTTTTTTTTCCGTTTTTAGGTATCTGCTTTGATCAGGATCAGATACGGTCGTTACTACTTGGTGATGCAAACATACATTAAAACTAAGGTACTATGCAATACAAAGTACTATTGAATTTTACAAATAGTTGATATTCATATACAAAAGTTTAGCGTTATTTTACCGAACCGTCAAAAACAGGCTCCGAAAAGTAGTCCGGAATCGATCCGGTTTTACCATTTCTACCCGCTTTTATCCGATCCGGGCATGCTGTGGGGTGGTCTGGTAAGGCTCTTTCTACTGTTCGGCGTTTCTGTTTTGCTAAACGTTGGGTACTGCACTACATTTGTCGGCAACCCATCTATATGCCTCAATCGGTTTTTCACTTCAAACGGTTCACGATTCACCAGGACCGCTGTGCCATGAAAGTGGGTACAGATGGTGTGCTATTGGGCGCC
>JAGOJO010000087.1 GCA_017995075.1 Bacteroidia bacterium
GTTTCGGTACCTGTGGATAATTGATAGAGATAAATATTGTTGTCGCGCACATAAGCAAGTTGATTGCCATCCGGTGAGAAGGAACCATACATGGATTTTCCATTCAGGGTGACCTTGCTGAGTTTGCCGGTATTGCGATCGAAGACATAATAATCTTCGCGGGTGCTGTGGCGATAGATAGATTCTGAATTTACAGAGAGCAAAATTTTCTTTTCATCCTTACTGAACTTATAGTCGTCAAAACTGATAGTGTCTTTAGCAGTGATCAGTTGAGTAGGCTTGAGTAAGGTGTCAACCGCTTTTCCGGTTTTGAATGCATATTTGATGATGGCTGATCCTTCGCTGATCTCTTCGCTGTTGGTATAGTGTTCACCGTCTTGCATGGCGTTGAAGCCGGGAACAGATCTTGCATAGAGTTTTGGACTGGCCCAGATGTCTTCCAGTTGTAAAAAACCGGGTTGTGCCTGAGCACTGATGGTCAGGAAGAGTGAACAGGTGAGGAAGATGCGCTTCATCAATAGTTGGTTCATATTCGTTTGGTATTAGGAAGTTCAAACCTAGGAAAAAACCATCTTTCTATTGAATATTTTCGACAAAACCTCTAATTTTAACCACCAAACCAATATTCATGAAATACTTCCTCTCGCTTATTTTATTTTGTCTGTCATTTCAGCTGGCAGATGCTCAATCCAATGATGGTTATATTCTTTTTGATGTGAAATACGACGACATGGGTCTGTCGAAAGAAGAACTGGCTGCCTTGCCTTCTCAGTCGGAAATCTGGTTTAAAGGGAATAAAATGCTGATGCTGATGCCTTCTGCAATGGGCTTCGAGACCAGAGTGGTGGTGGATGGCGATGATGTGTTTGTGCTGATGGATATGCTGGGTAATAAGATGGCTATCAAATCTTCGAAGACCGAGATGAAGGATAAAAACGCTGCTAAATCCAAACAGTATTCGGTTAAGTCAATCACTACCGATAAAAAAATGATTGCCGGTTATGAATGTACTAAAGCGATTATGTCGAGTGAAGGGGAGGAGGATCTAACTGTTTGGTTTACCGATAAGTTGAAGATTTCGGGTGGCTGGTATTATAACATGAACGGTTTGAATGGTTTCCCGTTGGAGTTTGCGATGTCGGCCAATGGAATGAAGTTGTGGATGGTGGCAAGAGAGATTAATAATGAGCCTGTTAGTTCAGATAAGTTTGTGGTTCCCAGTGGATACAAGGTGATGACGCAACAGGAATTAATGCAAATGTTCGGCAACATGAAATAAATTTGTGTGCCAACACATTTATTTCTAAATTTGTATTGAACAACAACCTGATTTTTCTGTTTTTATGAATGAATCTTTAATTCTCTGCATCGCCTGTGGACTAAGTTTCTTTTCCATTGGCGTTAAACTAAACCGTGATCCGGGGCCAATAGCTTCGCGACTTGGTTATCGAACCCGTGCGTCTATGCGTAATGAAGATACCTGGTATGAAGCCAATATCTTCGCCGGTCGATGGCTGATGTTATTAGCTGTGCTGCTATTGTTGATTCTGGCCATCGCCGAAGTGTTGACCATGCATCAGCGTCATCTCTTTCTAATTGTTGCTTCGGCGGCTGGGGCTTCGATCATTTCTATTTACTTCATGACAGAAGTTCATATGAAGCGGCTCTTTTTTAAGGACGGAAAGCGTCGTCCGAAGTTCTGATTCACAGTTTCGGTCTGAAAGGGGAAAATCCTTTATTTTCGCTGTCAAACCGATTGCTATGAAATTCAAAATATTTCTGCTGTTTATCTTCTCCTGCCTGACTTCTTTCGGTGCAGAAATTAAATATTCACTCTCTTTTCCGGAAGCGCAGGCGCATTATGTGCATGTGCAGATGTCAGTAACTGACTTCAAAGGTGGAGATATGCTGGTGAAGATGCCTGTGTGGGCGCCGGGTTCGTATCTGGTTCGGGAGTTTTCGAAGAGTGTGGAGCAAGTTTCTGCGAAGAGTGGTGGTCAATCACTTCGTGTAGAGAAAGTGTCGAAGAATACCTGGAGGATCAAAGCAGGAAAAAATAAGCAGGTGGATGTGTCGTATGCCGTTTATGCTAATGAACTTTCGGTTCGTACCAGTTATGTGGATGAAGAACATGCTTATCTGAACGGTACTTCTGTTTTTATGTATGTTCCTGGATTGGAGAAAACTCGTCATCGTGTTGTTGTGTCACCACGGGACTCATGGAAGAAAATTTCGGTAGCGCTTGACCGTTATAAATCGGATAATGCATGGGATGTAATAGCGCCGGATTATGATGAATTGGTGGATGCACCTTTTGAAATAGGAAATCATATCGTGTTCGATTTTACAGCGGCGGGTGTTCGGCATGAAGTGGCCATGTTCGGTGAGGGTAATTATAATATTGAGCGGCTGAAGAAGGACATGACTACGGTGGTGGAAAAATCAACAGCGGTTTTCGGTGAGCATCCATGTAAGTATTATCTCTTTATCGTACATAACCTGACTTCCGGTGGGGGAGGACTGGAACATAAAAATTCTACTACACTGCAAACAAATCGCTGGTCGTACGGCTCCGAAAGTTCGTATGCCGGATTTATGAGTCTGGTGGCGCATGAGTATTTCCATCTCTGGAATGTAAAACGTTTGCGTCCACAGCCTCTCGGACCATTTAACTACGATGAGGAGAATTATACTTCGATGTTGTGGATCGCAGAAGGGTTCACAGCGTATTATGATGATCTGTTGGCAAAACGTTGTGGGTTTTATTCAGAGAATGAATACCTGAAGACCCTGGCAGGAAATATTTCCTATGTCGATAATATTCGTGGTGGTCCTTATCAAAGTCTGGCTGAATCGAGTTTCGATGCATGGATTAAATATTATCGTCCGAATGAAAACTCTGGTAATAGTTCGGTGAGTTATTATACAAAGGGTGGAGTAATGGGCGCCATGCTCGATTTGCAAATCAGGAAATCTACTGCCAATAAAAAATCACTCGATGATGTGTTCCGTGAGATGTATCTTCTCTATGCTAAAAAACTGGATCGCGGATATACGGAAGCAGAGTTTATTGCAATGGTAAATAAAATCAGTGGTAAGGATTTTACTGCTTTTTTCAATGACTTTGTCAATGGTGTAAAGACTGTTCCTTTTGCATCTATGTTGCAGGAGTCGGGTCTGGTGTTGAACGATCTGAACAAAAAGCAACCGGCAATGTGGATAGGCGTTACGACTTCTTCTTCGACAGGAAAACTCTCTGTGAGTGCAATTGAGCGTGGATCGCCTGCATGGGTGGCCGGTGTAAATACCGGTGATGAAGTTCTGGCACTTGATGAGTATCGCGTTAATGATGATTTGTCGAAGCTTCTCGCGATGAAAAGTAAGGGCGATAAAGTGACTTTGCTCGTTAGCCGTAACGGATTTGTTAAGTCATTTACGATGGAGGTGCTTCCGGCTCCTCATGTGAAGTATGAATTGTCTTTGTCATCTACAGCATCCGAAGAGCAAAAGGCGATGTTCAATAACTGGCTCTACGGTTCGAAGTAATTACTTGGAGATAATCACAAATTCCGTTCTGCGGTTTTGTGCTCTGCCTTCGCTGTTACCGTTGGATGCCATTGGCTTACCTGCTCCAAATCCTTTATAAGTTAAACGTGTGCGGTTGATTCCTTTCTGTACGAGGAATTCGAGAACAGCTTTTGCTCTGTCTTCACTCAGCTTAAGGTTCGCTGCATCTTCTCCGATATTGTCAGTGTGGCCATGCAGTGCTACTTTTAAATTCTGGTTTTCCTGCAGGTATTCAGCAAAGTCAGTGATGATATTTTTATCCTGAGGCGTAAGCACGGATGATTCAGTGTCGAATAAAATATTGTTGAGTTTGTAAGTGCCTCCGATTTCTGTTTTGCGTAATTGCAGATCTACGGTTTTTGGTTCTAAGTTAATTGTGTCTGCTGCTGAAAAATAACTGGAGGTGTATGCGTAGCCTTGCTTCTTTACAGTGAGAATATAATCATCTTCAAAAAGTACTACCGAAGCATATTTACCACTGGTGCTGTCATATACAACATCTGCCAGTTGCTGCGTAGCTGCGTTTTTTAATTCTACTTTGGCATTGGCAGGAATATCGTTGTTTTCGTCTTTGAGATCTCCTTTGATGAAGAGTACTCTGTCCGGTTTTACTTTGGCAGGAAGATCAAATTCGAAGATGTCGTAGCCTCCAGTTCCTTTAAGTACATCACTGGCGAAGTATCCCTTTTTTCCATCCGTGCTGACGAAGAATCCGAGTTCATTTCCTTCCGTGTTGATGGGATATCCGAGGTTGATGGGTGCTCCCCAACTTCCGTCTGGCTGTAATTTGCACATGTAAATATCATATCCTCCCATGCCCGGATGTGCGTCGCTGCTGAAGTAAAACGTTTTGTTGTCGGGGTGTATGAACGGCGTCTTTTCACTTCCGTCGGTGTTGATAGGTGATCCGATGCTTTTCATCTTACTCCATTTTCCGGATGCATCTTTTTTGGAGATGTAGATGTCGCTGGTTTGAGTTACAGAGTCGCGGATGCTTACAAAGTAGAGGGTCTTCCCGTCGGCGGCAATGCAGGGTTGGCTATCCCAACGGTTTGGGTCGTTGATCTCGGGACCTACACTCACAGGCTCCGACCATTTTCCGTTGACTTCATCGCTGGTGTAAATATCGAAGTTGCCGTTTTTGTTGACGGTGAAGTAGAGATGTTTGTTGTCGATGGTGATGCTGGCGCCGCCTTCGTTGTTGGTGCCTGCTTTGTTGAAAGGATAGGGCATCACCTCTCCCTTGGTGAATGCACTGTTTTCCCGTTTACTGATCATGAACTTTTCTACACTGCTGGGAAATAAGGAGCCTCTGTTTTGTTCTTCAAAACGTCTCGTGAAGAAACACATTTCCTGATCAGGGGAGATGATGGCGAGGTATTCAGGGTCACCCGTGCAGACTTGCTGAAGCGGAACCGGAGTGAAGGGCACCGGATTCATCATCAGTTTTGCCCGAGTGATTTTTTGCGTAGCGTCTCTCGCGTTTTCTTCTTTTACTTTGTTGAAGTCGAGGAAGGATTGAAACCAGGTGATAGCTCCTTTGTATTCCTGCGTTTCATAGAGGTAATTGGCGAGTCGGTAATGTGCGTCGGCGGAGGCATCGGGACAAATATCCAGCAGTCGTGTATAAGCCGCTGCCATGGCTTTATCGTTATGTGCCTGGTAGGCGGCGTCACCTAAAAGTTTTAAAGCGTCTGAATAGGTGGAATCTTCTTCGAGGGATTTCTCGCAGAGTTCACGAACGGCGCTGAAGGGCTTCCTGTCTTTCTTCGCTTCTTTGGCCTGCTCGAAGTACTTTTCGGCTTTTTTGTTGGTGGTGGGTGGACAAAGAGATTTCTGTTGAGCCGATACTTCACAGAGGGGAAGCAGGACAACCAGCAGGGCAGTGGGGAAGAAGGACGGTTTCAATGCGAAGTAATAACGGTTCTGATTCGCAAATATGATGTGAAAGCGGATGAATTTTCCGGGAATTTTTACGTCAATGTCAACACCCGAATGTGCCTAACTGAAAATGCAAAGAGGCTGCTTCTGATGGGAGAAACAGCCTCTTTGAAACTACAGTAGTGTGATTGTTACTGTTTTATAAGCTTAACCGGTTGTCCGGAACCTTCTTTGGTGATCAGTCGGAGTAAATACAATCCATCTTCATAAGGACGTCCGATGGTGATTTGCTGCATATCCTGACGGATTACAATACGCTCAATCAATCGTCCGTTGATGTCGTGCACTTCCAATACACCTGATTTCAATACTTCTACCATCGTCTCCACATCAAAAGGATTCTGTCGGGTATTGATCCATGATTGTTCGCTGATTGAAATTTCGTTTTGTCCGGTCAAGCCTGTCACTTCAAACTTATCAAATCCACCTTCTACAATATTGGCTACTGGTGCTGAATCACGTACAGTAACGATGAGCTGCATGTTCGCAGTTGGTGTGATTAATGTTGAAAGTGCATAGCTGCGTACCTGCCAGCTGGATGCAGAATTGGATGGACCAAGTAATTCCAGCGGAACAGTAGTGATACCGTTGGTGATGAAAATCTTCATTGAATCATCCGGTGCTCCGTTGGTAGTACCTCCATTGTAAAACCATCTGCTGTAATTCACAACAGGATTTGCGTAGCCGGTAATATCAAATGTAGGTGAAGTAAGAATTGTTCTTCCGTTGTCAACATCATTATCCCATGGACCACCTCCTCCATTGTCAGTTACCATTGCGTAGTTATAACAATCATTGGCAGCATCAGTTCCCGGATTTGCTACAGCAGTGCTGTTGTAAGTTGCAACCGGTACAGCTCGCTCCCATACATTGGAAGAAGGTCCGCTGACTGTCCATCCGAAATCTAGGGAGAAGTCATCGTAATAACCTGGAATTAACGAAATGTTCAATGGTCCGCTGCTGCCGGTAATATTTTGGTTGTTGCTGCAATAGGTATTGTATCCCCAAAGTCCTACAGTGATATCGTATGTGCCGGGGAAAAATCCGGGAATAGTGAACTGTCCGGAAGAATTCGTTACAACGGTATTGTCATTAAGACCGTTTCCGTAAAATACAGTCGCATTCGCAATTGGTGCTCCTGTGTTGGCATCGGTAACAGTTCCGCTGACCGTGATGAGCGGCTGGGTAGTGGCCAGTTGTACGTTGAGGTTGGTTACAATTCCATTCTGCAATTGTACACCTGTGATTGTCTTGGTGATATAACCTGCTTTAGAAAATGACACATCGTATGTTCCTGCAGCGGCGAGTCCGGTTTTATAGTCACCGGTGATATTGGTGTTTTTGGTAGTGCTGGTGCTGATGATCGTTACTACCACATTGTTCAATGGTATTCCGGTTACGCTGTCAGTTACGTTTCCTTCGAGATAACATCCGCGGATATACGTCGGCGTTAGTACATATAAGCCGTTGTCAATGTCTGATACAACCAGATTGCCTGATGGAAGAAAAGGATATACGCCCCAGGCTCCGTTAAATCCGTTACCACTTCCTTGCGTATAGGTATCGTAATGTCCGGTTACAATCATGTTGTCAGGTCGACTTACATCCACAATTGCAATACCATCCTTGTACCAGGAGATGACTTCGTAATCGTTTAGCGTATGGGTGTTGTGAATGATAGAACCGGAGCCGGGAGTGAGTTGTAATCGATCCAGTTCGCGGATGTTGCCAAGGTCAGTGATATCGTATGCTCCTAAATAAGATCCGCTGTTTTCATCAGTAGTGAAGAGTACAGTACCGGCATCGTTGAGCCAGGTATTGTGTGTGAATTGTGTTGGGGTAATTTGTGAGGCTAATACAACCGGATTTGTTTTGTTGGAAAGGTCATACACAGCAAAATATCCGTCGTAGATATGTGCTGCCCAGAGAGTATCATTGCGTACAAATCCATCATGAATATAAGTGCCTGGCGTATGTCCTTTATACGTCGGATTCCATGGATCTGTAAGGTCTACTACAAGAGCTGATCCGTTGTATTGGTTGCTACCGAAGAGGTAAACATAACCGGCGTCTACGTGTAATGCGTGAATCGTTTCTAGCTGTCCGGCAATGTCGTTGTCGCCGGTCCAGTATTTTACCTGAACGGAATCAGGCAGGTACCCGAGGTTGACGATCTGAAGTCCGTTGCAGCATCCTTCAGTGGTGACGTAGGCATAGTTCTGCCAGGTCTTTACTTCGCGCCAGATGGAGGTGGTGCCGGGTACGTTGAAGGCGATGGTCGGATTGGCAGGATCGGTAACGTTGACAATGGAAAGTCCGGATTCATACCCTACAAGGGCATACTCGTTTCCGAGGGAATCTACATATCCGCCAATGTTGGATAATGCATCATTTGGATATGGAAGGTTGGAGCGAAAGCTAACATTTAGTTGCGCCTGTACGCTGAGGGTCACCAGCAATACGCTGATAACAGCTAATAATTTTTTCATGGTTTGTTTTGGGGAACTTAGGGTACTTCAAAAATACACCATTCATGGGAGAAAAACGAAGGTTCTTAAAATAGTACAAGCCGTCATTCATGGAGTGTAACTCCGGAGGTGCGTAATCAGGTAGAATGGATGAATTTCATGAGCTGATCCTTGTAGCTGCTGCCAATGGGAAGCCTGGTCTGGCGGAGTTCGAGTTCGTTGCCGGCAATTGATTTAATGGAGGATGCGTTGACAATGTAGCTTTTATGGATGCGGATGAATTGTTCTGCGGGTAAGCTGGACTCAAAATACTTCATTGTGTGCAGGGTGACGATCATCTTTTCCCTTGTGAAGATTTTAACGTAATCTTTCATTCCTTCGATGTAGTCAATATCACTGAAGTTAATTCGGATGAGTTTCTGGTCACTCTTCACAAACATGTAGTCCGGTTTGACACTGCGTTCAGCCGGTGTATGTTGTCGTACGCGGTCAATGGCTTTGTTGACACCTTTGATGAATCTTTCGAGTGAAACAGGCTTTACGAGATAGTCAACTACATCGAGTTCATATCCTTGTAGGGCAAAATCCGGATGGGCGGTGGTAATGATAACGGCCGGGGCTTTCCGAAGTGAGCGCAGAAAGTCGATTCCTGAGATCACGGGCATCGAAATGTCAAGGAACATGAGATCGATGTTCTCGTTGTTGAGTACTTCGAAGGCTTCGAGTGCATTGCTGCATTTGGTGACCAGCTCGAGTTCGCGGATGTTTTCCAGGTAGCGTTCGAGTACTTCCTGTGCGAGGGGTTCATCGTCAACGATGATGCATTTAAGCCTGTTCATGGTGTTGTATCTCTAAGCGGACAGAAAATATTTCTCCGTCTTCACTGATGGTTAACTGATGTTGTTGGGGATATAAAATGGATAATCGTTTTCTTACGTTGCTGAGTCCGATTCCGGCGTCTTGTTGTCGGATGCCGGCTTGTTCGTTGTTGCCGATGCTGTTGGTGCAGAGGAAAAGCAGATGGTCGGGATGTATTTCAAATTTTACGTGGACAAATCCATCGCTGAATCGTTTGTCGATTCCGTGTTTGAAAGCATTTTCGGTGAAGTCGATGAAAAGGAGTGGGGCAATGGTTACATCTTCATTAGTTCCGCTTACTTCGAAGGTGATGTCGTATTTATCGTGGTAACGGATGCGTTGAAGGTCGACGTAGTTTTTGATGAAGTCGAGTTCTTTTTTTAATTCTACACGCTCTTCATTGGCCTGATAAAGTACATACCGCATGATGTCGGATAGCTTCAGTACTACCTCGGATGCTTTGTCGGAGTTTTTTAAAGTGAGGGAGTAGAGATTATTGAGGGTGTTGAAGAGGAAGTGTGGATGTATTTGAGCTTTGAGTGCGTTTAACTCTAGTTGTAATTTTTCCTTCTGGAGTTTGAGCAGTTCGTTCTGGGTGATGAAGGCAATGAGGGTGTACTTGAGGGCGTAGGTGAGAATGATAACAATGAGTCCTTCGAGGAGATCAAAGTTGGGGGTGATGTTGTCCATGAAGCGGATCATGCGTTCGGGCATTCCTTCTTCCGGGAGGAGCTTTAAGAGCGTGTAGTTGAGTCGCGAGTAGGCGAATACGGAAAGGGCTGTTGCGCTGAGGTAGAGGAAATATTGTTTGCGGTTGAGGAGTCGTGGTACCAGTACATACAAGTGCAGATACACCAGTGGGACCTGACTGATAAATACGATGGCGCTGTAATAAAAACTCCACTCTATTCCCCAGATACTGTAGGCGTCATAAAAAGACCGGGTGAGCCATACGGTCCAGAATAAAATATGCAGTACAATACTCTGCGTTCTTTTATTCGGCACCTTGTGGTAATATTTTTCGATGAGCCGGTCGATCATAATATCAAATATACTCTGTAATCAGGGAAGATCAGTGGGTATTTGCTCAACACCCTGTAAAAATCGACCAATGAAAGGGTTTGGACGATATATACGAAGTAGTAAAAATACAACAGCCGGACAAAATCAAGTGATTCTGTCCGGCTGTTGTGTTAATAGTATCAGGCTTCTGCCATTTTCTTCGCATTGCGTTTACGCTCGTTTTCGTCGAGGTAAATTTTACGCATACGAAGTGATTTCGGTGTGATCTCCAGGTACTCGTCTTTCTCAATGTATTCCATCGATTCTTCGAGTGAGAAATTCGTTTTTGGTGCGATACGTACGTTGTCATCACTTCCTGAAGCACGCATGTTGGTGAGCTTCTTGGCTTCGCAAAGGTTGATGACGAGATCGTCAGGACGGATATGTTGTCCTACAATCTGTCCGCCGTAAATTTGTTCTCCCGGTTCAATAAAGAAGAAACCACGGTCTTGCATACGGTCAATAGAATAGGCGGTGCAGGTACCGGTTTCTTTGGCGAGCAATACGCCAGAGATACGTCCCTGAATTCCTCCTTTCCATGGTTCGAATTTCGCAAAGCGGTGAGCCATGATAGCGCGTCCTGCAGTTGCTGTAAGGATGCTGCTACGTAATCCGATCAGACCGCGGGCTGGAATTTCAAACTCTAAGTGTTGTAAGTCACCTTTTGGCTCCATCACTTTGAGTTCGCCTTTTTTCATGGTGACAAGTTCAATTACTTTTCCTGCCACTTCTTCCGGTGCATCTACTGTGAGATGTTCTACCGGTTCATGTTTTACTCCGTCAATCTCCTTGGTGATAACCTGTGGTTGTCCTACCTGTAATTCATATCCTTCGCGACGCATGGTCTCGATGAGGATAGATAAGTGAAGTACACCACGACCAAAAACAAGATATGAATCAGGTGAGTCGGTTTCCATAATACGCATCGCCAGATTTTTCTCCAGCTCTTTGTACAAGCGATCGCGGATATGCCTCGACGTTACAAAACGTCCTTCTTTTCCGAAGAATGGCGAATTGTTGATCGTGAACAGCATACTCATTGTTGGCTCATCTACTGAAATCGGAGTAAGTTGTTCCGGATTTTCAAAATCAGCAACAGTATCGCCGATATCAAAATCTTCAATGCCGGTGAGGGCGCAGATATCTCCGCATACTACTTCTGCTGCTTTGCGACGACCAAGACCTTCAAATACGAAGGCTTCTTTCACACGCATTTTTTTGATGGTACCATCGCGTTTTACCAATGAAACCGGTTGGTTTTCTTTCAGCGTTCCGCGACTCATACGTCCGATGGCTATACGACCTACATAAGTCGAGAAGTCCAGGGAAGTAATCAGCATTTGTGGAGTGCCGGGAACAAATTCCGGAGCAGGGAAATACTCAATGATGGCATCCAGCAACGGTGTGATATTGTCGGTCGGTTGTTTCCAGTCTGTATTCATCCATCCTTGCTTTGAAGAGCCATAGATAGTTGGGAAACTCAATTGCTCCTCAGTAGCATCCAGGTGGAAGAAAAGATCAAATACCTTCTCATGCACTTCTTCCGGGCGACAGTTCTCTTTGTCTACTTTGTTGATCACCAGAATGGCTTTTTTGCCCATCTCCAATGCTTTCGAAAGTACGAAACGTGTTTGCGGCATCGGACCTTCAAAAGCATCCACCAGCAACAACACTCCGTCAGCCATGTTCATTACACGTTCTACTTCACCTCCGAAATCGGCGTGACCCGGTGTGTCAATAATGTTGATTTTGGTTCCTTTGTATTCAACGGATACATTTTTCGCAATAATGGTGATACCGCGTTCGCGCTCCAGTTCGTTGTTGTCCAGGATCAGATCACCTGTTTTTTCAGTTTCACGAAAAAGTTCGGCCTGATGTAAAATTTTGTCAACCAAGGTCGTTTTTCCGTGGTCAACGTGGGCAATAATGGCAATGTTCCGTATTTGTTGCATGAGATTTGGGTCTTCCAATATCCTAAAATATTGGTTTTCAATTATTTGATTTTTGCACTTTGTAGCTGCGAAGTTACGGTTTTTAATCCGCATTTGGAAGATCTATTTCTCCTCAAGAGGTCGGCAGGGTTCTAAATTACGTGTTTTATGAAAGGGATATTTCCATTTAAACTGAATTGTCTATGCTTTTTTTAGGATGATAATTTTAGTGTTTTTTCGGTTGGAACACTGATAAAGCGGATTTGTCTGATTTTCGCTGATGTTTTATATTGGAAAAATTGATTTGAAGTTGCAGAACCTAATTCGATATGTGTTGTCCAATAAGTCTTAAAGTTTTACCTGAAAAATCTATTACAACTGAAATTTGAATACTGGAAAATAATCTAAAATTTTTAAAAAAATGAATGAGTTACTTTCGTTTTTTCATTCTGTTTTTTTTAACTGATAATGATAAATTTTTCTTTAATACATCCGCCAGACTCACATTATCTAGAATATGGTTGGTGGCTTCCCGTACTTCGCCAAAAACCTGACGGAGTCCGCAGGTGACTTCATCGGTACATTCTTCGCAGCGGGAATAGTATTTATAAGAAACACATGGAACAAGTGCAATGGGACCATCCATCAAACGGATCACATGTCCCAATCGAATATCCTTTGGTTCTTTATTGAGCATATAACCTCCGGCTTTACCGAGTTTACTGCGCAATAATCCATCTTTTCGCAATTCGAG
>JAGOJO010000088.1 GCA_017995075.1 Bacteroidia bacterium
TGAGTGCTTGTCCGGGTAATGCACCAAACGGTGATATGTTTACCAACTACATGGATTATACAAATGGTGATTGTCAGAATATGTTCTCTGTTGGACAAGCTACACGAATGAATGCAGCATTGTCTTCACCATTGAGCAATCGTAACAACCTCTGGAGTTCGGCTAACCTGATTGCTACAGGCACAGATGGTACTCCTGCTGTGCTTTGTGCTCCAAAAGCAGATTTCAATCCGAAAACACGTTTCGTTTGTGAAGGTGGTTCATTAACCTTTAACGATTGGTCGTGGAGAGGTGAGACAACTTCACGTACATGGACATTCTCCGGTGGTACTCCGTCAACTGATACGTCTGCAAATCCAACAATTGTTTACAGCACTCCCGGTACATATGATGTAACACTGACCTGCACAAATGCTGCCGGTTCAGATACTAAAACAGTTACCGGACATGTCATCGTTCATCCAACCGGTAATATTACTACTTCAGTTCCTTACTCTGAAGGATTTGAAGGTGGCACCTTGCCAACTAACGACTGGTACATGTTTAACAACAACGGTACTACCGAGTGGGAAGTGAACAATCTTGCTGCATCACAGGGATCTTATTCAATTAATCTCTACAACTTCGCAGGTGCTGAGAAGGGAACGGATGAGTTTATCACCAATGCCTTCAACCTGTCGAACGTGTCAGCTACAATGATGACCTTTGATCTGGCTTATGCCCGTATCAATACTACTTCTTCCAATACAGATAAACTGGTTATTTATTTCTCTACTAACTGCGGAGCAACCTGGACTCCACGTTATACCAAAAACGGTGCTTCACTTGAAACTACCGGTGGAGCAGTAAATACTGATTTCTATCCGACTACTGCCGACTTCCGCACAGAAACGGTGAGTCTGGTTCCAACTACCATCTCCGGTCGCCCGAATGTGCGTTTCCGTTTCGAGTTTACACATGATACCGGTAACAATATCTACATTGATAACATCAATATGACAGGAACAGTGGGTGTAGATGAAATCAATGCGGACAATGCAGATGTTTCTATCTATCCAAATCCTACCAATGCTGCAGCGTATGTTGACTTCAACGTACAGGTGCCGGGTAAAGTGGTGATTGATGTAATGGATGCACAGGGACGTGTTGTAAGTACTTTCAGTGATGAAATGCCTTCCGGTGATCATCAGTACACTGTGAGTGGTGATCTTGCAAAAGGCGTTTACTTTGTACGTCTGAGCTTCGGTGATCAGTCTGTCACTAAAAGAGTAGTGATCAAGTAAAACAAAATATTACAATAAGGCAACAGCGCTCCGATAAACATGTCGGGGCGCTGTTTGTTATAATAAGAAAACAGTACTATGAAAAAGTTATGGATGGTATGCCTGGCGTGTCTGGGATTCATCAATGCAATGGCGCAGGAAACCGAATACCGTCGTTGCGATACGGATCAGATGTGGAAGAGTGCGGTAGAGCAGGATCCAAAGGCAGCGGAACGTAATGCATCGTTGAAAGCCTTTCGTGAAATCTTCGCCAAATCAGCCCGGCAGTATAACGGTAACGCCAGTCCGAATACTGTGTTGTACCGTATTCCGGTTGTGTTTCATATTATCCATACCTACGGAAATGAAAATATCAGCAAGGCGCAGGTTGAAGATGCAGTGCGTATTCTGAACCTGAGTTTTCAGAAATTGAATCCGGATACAGGTATGGTGATTCCCTTGTTTCAGCCAATATTCGCTAATCCACAAATCGAACTTGTGCTGGCGAATATTGATCCTAATGGGATGTGTACTGATGGAATCACTCGCACCTATTCTCCATTGACGGATATTGCAAGTGACAATGTAAAGGCATTGGTCGATTGGCCTTCCGATCAGTATTTTAATGTATGGGTGGTTAAAAATATCGCCAGTGGTGCAGCAGGTTATGCATATTATCCGGGTATCAATGCCGCAATTGACGGAGTAGTAATGCGACACGATTATACCGGCAGTATCGGAACATCCAGCAGCTCTAATTATACAGAACGTTCACTTACACATGAAGTAGGTCACTGGCTCGATCTTCCACATACCTGGGGTTCATCAAATACACCCGGTGATCCTTCCAACTGCAATATCGATGACGGAATTTTTGATACACCCAATACGATTGGAGTAGATAACTTCTCTTGTAATACAGCACAAGTGACCTGTAGTACTGTCGACAATGTGCAGAACTATATGGATTATGCCAGCTGTCATTACATGTTTACAGAAGGACAAAAAGCAGCGATGCATGCAGCATTGAATTCATCGGTTGGTAATCGTGATAATTTATGGCAGACAGCAAACCTGCTCGCAACCGGAACAGAAGTAGGACATAACGTTTCAGAATGTAAACCGGTAGCGGATTTTAATCAGAAGGTGCAGTATGCCTGTCAGAATTCATCAATAGCTTTTCGTGATGTATCGTGGGGAGGTCCTGTTGCTTCTCGTACATGGTATTTCCCCGGCGGAAATCCTGCCACAGATACTTCCGCGACTCCTGTAGTGAGTTATGCAAATCCGGGAGTGTACGATGTGAAACTTGTAGTATCAAATATCAATGGCGCTGATTCTGTCACCCGAACTTCGCTGGTGCGGATACTTCCATCTCCGGGAGTAAACCCAATTCCGTATGCGGAAGGTTTTGAATCGATGACATTGAGTAATGCAGGCTGGTCAGTAGAAAATCCGGATAACAACGGAACGTGGAATACCACCACTGTGGCTGCAGCTACCGGAACAAGTGCATTGCGACTGGTGAATCAATCAGGGAATGGAACAGGTAGTATTGATGCGGTAATTACTCCAACATTGAATGTGAGCGGAGTGAGCGGAGCATTGTTAAGTTTCAAATATGCTTATGCTGCGAAGAACAACAACGACAGCAGTATCTTCAGAGTGTATGTATCAAACAACTGCGGACTAACCTGGATATTACGTCTGTCAAAAGCCGGTGCCAACCTTCGAACTGCTCCCAATACAACCGGAGCATTTGCGCCTAACGCTACACAGTGGGTAACACAAACTGTAAATCTCGTAACGACTCTTTTCTCCGGTCAGCCAAGTGCATTGGTGAAGTTTGAATTTAACAATGATCTGGCGAACAACTTCTACATCGATGATATCAATATCAGCGGAGCTACTGCAACCAACGAAGTATTGGCAGAACAATTCGGCTTCAATGCATTTCCGAATCCTGCAAAGGAGAAAATGAATGTTGAATTACAGCTGACAGAAAATTCACTTTTACGATTCGATATTCTGGATTTAAGTGGTCGCCTGATCAGCAGCGAAGAGGTAAAAGCAAATGCAGGATTATTGCGTCGCGAACTCAATGGAGAAGAACTGGAAGGAGTGTATTTACTTCGTGTCACAATTAACGATCAGCGATTCACCCGTCGCATTTCATTTATCCGATAAATAAATATTGTAAGAAAGATCATGGCAGAGTTTACCTTTAAAACCACCTATGTAGTTTACGCAAGTCCGGATGCTGTATTTGAAGCATTAACCGATCCCGGCATTATTGGAGCCTGGGGTGGTGGAATTTCAGTTATTGAAGAGGCAGTAGGTGGCCATTTCGAAATGTTTGATGGCTGGGTGAAAGGAGAGATTACCGTATTTGAAGAAGGAAAGGAGTTAGGTTACACATGGAAACCGGAAGAGTGGGATAAACGAACCAAGGCCTCGGAAGTACATATGAAGTTCATGCCTCATCCTGCAGGAACAGATATCGTTTTAACACATACAAAGTTTCCCTCACAGGAAGAAGCCGACAAACACGGCAACGGCTGGATCGATTATGTCTTTGATCCGCTCAATGATTATTTCACGATGAGGAAGGAGGAATAAATTTCGATGTGTTCCACCACAGAAGGTGCCAATTCAATTACATGAAGACTCTTCAAAGTAATAGAGTCTTCATGTAATAGTAAATGACGTCAGGTCGTTTTTACTTCGTGATGGTTAAAAAATTGAGCTATGGATTTTTAATAAATCGCAATGTTTGATTCCGTTGATTGATTCTTGTATTCACCTTCAACAAATACATTCCTGCGGGCAGGGCGGCAATATTCAGCCGGTATGGCGGGCGTATCAACGTTTCTTCCATCAACATTCTGCCGTCCATACTCCAGACACTAAGATGTAGATCTTCTTGTGCTGTTTTTATCTGCGTAAGGTTCACGAAATCACTTGCCGGGTTAGGATACAGTTTAAATCCGGTAGTTGTTTCAACTTCAGGTTGAGAGGTAGTCACTGAATTTTTCATCCTTAATCCTCCCACATTGAAACCTGCACCACAGGACTCACCGTATTGATATGCATAAGCCACTACACCACTATCTGCTTCCAGCTGATGCAAACTCGAGGCAACCGGTATTTGTGCCCATGACCATGAAGAATCATTACTGTAAGGCTGGAAAAAGCTTGCCAGTGAATTCCCATCCAGTTTAACTGTATTCACACCATTGGATGGGGACAAGAGATTCAGATAGCTCTGCTGATTGGGAATGGTATCATCAATGATTTCACTTGGATACCATGTATATGTTAACAAGGCTTCATCCGGATGCACTGAATAGGCAAAAATTGCACTTTGAAAAACGCTATCCTGCGCCGACTGACGAGAAATCTGCACCAGACTAAATGGGTGATTGGCGGTCCATGTTGCAGGTGTATCGATGAGAGTTCTGTATATTTCTCCTTTGTCCAGCGTATCAATAGTTCCATTCACATTCAATATGGTACCATCATGAAAACTAAAGGCCATCAATGAATCTCCCAAACGAGTAGCATGCGGGATGGTATGGTAATTGGTGCCCAGGAATTCGTAGGCGAGGGGGAAGAACATGAAACTGGTATTATGCCTCCCCCATGGATTTGACCCAGGACATATTGACATCTGACTAAAACCAGTATTTAAAATAAACTCCCCTTTTGGAAAAAACAAACTGTCTTGTTCAACAATACTTGATGGATAGTATTGTGGAAAAATTGGAGAACCATTTCCAATTGCCATATAATCTGCCCATACTTCATTCGCAGCTAGATTCACCGAATAAAAATTCTGACTATTTGATAAAGGATGATACCCTCCAGGATGAATAGTTATCCTGGAGGAATCCTTTATTCCAATTAGTTCAAAATTATATCCAAATAATTGATTTGAATATGGGAAATTATTGGTTCCGCATGAATAATTATATCCTATTCGGATATTGGCTTTGCCCGCCATTGAAGGAGGTGGTAATAATCCAATATTATATTGTTGTGGATAAGTGGTAAAACCCGGCATTAACGAAAATAAATGCTGTGATATAGTATGATACATCAGACCCTTTACATCAGTTTGAATAAGTAATCTATTCTTGTCCAGTTGATTTAGGCTGGTGAAATTATTATTCATTGCTGAATCATATTTTAGCTGGACGCACCCAGGACCGGGTAAATAGAAGGAAGTTAATAATATACCATTTTCATCCATTACATTGATATTTGCACTGCTGTCAGAACAAAAGGTTATACCAAGTGGCCCTGTTTGAGTATAGAGTTCAACAAAAGAATTCGATGAAAAGTCCAAATGCTGCGCCTTAGAGGAAATGCTATTTAATAAAAATGATAGCAAAACCAACAATTTTGAATTCAGAAATGCTCTATTCATTTTATGAGAATAAATCGAAATGACTTATTAGAATTTATTAAGCGAAGTAGATACATTCCATTTTCAAGGATCGCATTAGACAGCAAACCTGCATTCTTACTATCCCCTCTAAACATTTCCTTACCTGTCATATCATAAATATAGTATTGTTGCTGTTGTAATTCAGGATAAACGTTAAAAAGCTCCGTCCAATAATTTAAAATTGGAACTTTATTAATGTGTTGTTTAGATATTGTTTCATTAACCGGTGGAGTCGAATTGCTCAACCGTTCAATTATGCCTTGATTCTGGCCATCGTACACTTTTAGGATATAAGTATTATCACACTCTGCTGGTGTCGGGGGAAATCCAGGAGGAGGTGGTGGAAAACCAGTATCCCACGTATCGCCCTGCTGAAAATCAATTGTTCCATTTAAGTAGCCGGTTAAATAAATGGTTGAATTCGCATCAACACAAATATCTTTTGTCCATTGACCGATGCCAGTAGTGATACCTTGTTGAACCCATACATCATCACCGGTTAAACCATTGATTTTTGAGACAAAGAAACCACGTGATTGAAGGTTTGGAAGTAGCGAATTACTTAAATTAGAGTATTGAGGAGCAGTGAAATCAGAGCCGCTTATAAGTCCGGAGGCAATAAAGTCACCATTGTTATCTGCTTGAATTTCCTGAACCATTGATAACCCATCATTACCGAAATACCGACCACTGTTAGGTACCAATGAGCTTGTATTTAAATAAATAAAAAGAGTTGAAATACTATATAGCAAACTCCTCGAGTGATTTGTTTTTTCATAGTGCTTATTTTTTGTGAAGGTAAATAGGATACTTTGATTTTGCAAATTATTTTTTCAATGATAGAATTTTTTAGTCAGAAGCCAACAAACACGGCAACGGCTGGATCGATTATGTCTTTGATCCGCTCAATGATTATTTCACGATGGGGAAGGAGGAATAAAATATTTTTTATGAATCAAAAGAGGAGGATTCAATTCCTCCTGTTGTAAAATTCAGATAAAAAAAGAGGCTGCCACAACTTAGTGACAGCCTCTTTCATTTTTAATTATTGTTAGTTGTTTCGGTATACATCAAAACTCGCAGAAAGTGTTCCCTGTAGTTGAGGGGCTCCGGTGGATAATAATGTCACAGGCCCTGAGAATGTCCCAATGATATTTCCTCCGGGAGCAGGAGTGTTGGTAAGCGTAGTGCTTCCGGAAGTCGGCATAGGATCAACGGTGAAGAGTTGTCCCATGTAATACACATATCCTGAAATTGTAGTAGTTGTTCCATTCCAGTTATAGGTTCCAGGCGCGTACGTTGGTGTGATGATACGGAAGTCAGCCATATCTGTTGTAACAGAATCGTAATACGACATAATGATCTCCGTATTCGATCCATTCTGTACCACCTGCGAAGTAGATACCTGCAATGAAAGAGGAATATTGCCGATACCGACACTGGTGAAATTGATGGTTACATTATTGTTGATATTGGTTTGATTACAAACTGGTAGAATACCGATGTTATTATCAACTGAAGGAATAGCCTGAACCGAATAAGTGTTTGAGTATAAACCTTTGTAAGCAACAATCTGGAAAGCGGAAGTGGAGGTATCTGAAACAATAAAACTGAATTCTCCGTTGACTGTATAACAATAGTTTTGCAGCTGATTGTCTTTTATCAATAACACGGTACAGTTCAGATTTTGTGCATTGCAATCAACGGTGGTGCCGGATATTCTTGTTCCACATCCAAGACTAGTGAAAATTAAATCGGGAGCAGTATACGAACTACCTGGTGCCAGAGAAGGGATAGATAAACCAGATGTAGTATAAGAATTACCTAATAAATCATAGTACTCGGCAAAAACATTTAGTGGAGTATTCGGTGCACAATAACCGGCATAGTACCCACTAATGTCTGTGTAAATCGACCAGCCATAATTGTTAAGATACACATCCGCTCCAAAAACAGGGAACCCGTTGCAATCTTTTACATAACCGGATAGATAAGCTCCGCCCGGCATATCACAATTCCACCAGCTGAAATGACTCACTTCACCGGTATAAATTGTGCCATTGAGTGTTGCAGCACCTTCTTCTTTCCATACTGCCGTGGTTTCGTTGAAATGCCAGAGTGGAATAGTGCTTGCAGCAGTACTTTGTTGTGTTGTTGCTACCGGAACATTGATCGTTGCCTTCTTGCCGGATTTAAGTTTTAATTCATTACCGGAACCATCTTTCATCTTGACACCTAACATTCCAAAGGAAATAAGGTTGGTAAAGGTGTCATCTGTTTTCTTACCCTTAAAATCAGTACCCGGAACTTTCGAGAGAAACCGATCAGCATCTACAGGTAAATGATGCATCGTGAATTGTACAGTACCTGAGTAGGACGTGCCGCTTGTGGTTTCGAATGCATCTGCCGGAAAAATAACAGATGCACCGGTAGCAGTTGTAATAGTACCTCCGGTAGAAGATGTCAAGGTATGGGTTGTGGCGTCACTGAACAATGATACAGTGGTGCTGGATACACCATTCGATTGTGGATGAAAGGTGCCGGTGTGTTTCCAGTATCCGGGCATCTCCACTGTAACAATCGGACGGTTAGAAGCTACAAGAATATCTTCGAGTACAAAGATTCCCCAAATATTTGTTGTGGTAGTTTGTGAACCGGCACTTACGGCTGCTCCGGATAATGGATTGCCGGCTTCGTCATATACTCTTCCGGTGAAGGTGGTTTTTACTGTGGTTGTTGTGCCGGAACCGGATTCATTGTTTTCATCCTTTGAACAGGATACCAGCAGGACAGATAGAAATACTATCAGACTAAGAAATTGGATTTTCATACGCGTGGTTTTTGGTGGTTGGTTACATTTAAAGTTTATTATTAAGTTGAATTTTGTTTACACGCCATAACTCAGATTGATACTTGAGTTTGGTGGGAATTATAATATCAAAGGCATTCCAATAGCCTCAGCCACCGGAAATTCAACGGTAGCATTCAATGCATAAATATCAATCGGCTAGAAACCTGAAACTTTTGGCATCTCCGTTTTGTAGGTAAAGTATACCCTGATAAATTCCTTTGTTTAAACTTCCTGTGTTAACACTGCAATTTTCAGCCTGACAATTCTCCGCAATCAAACGTTGCCCGGATATGGAAAAAATTTCTACTTTTTCAATTCGTTGGCCGTTTTTGGCAATAATCTGTAGGGTTTCGTCCTGATGATTTACCCATACCTGTGATCCGGAAATCTCTTCTAACCCAACTCCCGTAATAATGTAGGGCCCTGAAGTAGCAGAACAGCCCGCAGTGTCGGTGATGGTTACCGTGTAGGATCCGTTGGCAACAGCTACCCATGATTGAGTGGTGGCGTTCGGGATGGGTTGTCCGTTAAGATTCCATTGGTAAGCAACTGCTGTGAGACTGGAAGTGAGGTTAAATCCAAAAGGAATCACTACCGGTGTGGCAGCAGTCTGGTTGAATGGTACTAGCGTTGACCATGTCGTGGCAGATGTAGATCCATTATTTCCGCTGGTAGTTTGATCGTTGACTGTGCCTCCGCTGCCTTCGTTGAATCTCCAGTAACCTACAAGACCTGTTTCCTGTGCAGGATCCAAATGATGATTATAACGGCTAAGGATATCCGAAGCATCTAATGCACGGTTCCAGATTCTTACTTCGTCAATTTGTCCGGAGAAATAACGAGTCTGGAATTGCGATCCGTCACTGAGTTTTCCAATAGCGATTGGATATGCCAGACCCGGAATCATTCCATCCGGTAAAGCGGTCGAATTTTTCAATACACCGTTTATGTAAACACGAACGGAATCTCCATCATATGTGCCGGCAACGTGGTACCAGGTGTTAATGGTGATGGAGGCAGCCGGACTGGTAGCCCCAACCCAGGAAATAGATGTTCCGCTGGCATCTTTCCCGCAAACCGAGAAATCAACCTGGCCGTTTCCTGAGCGAAGTACATACCCCTGCTCTCCCTGGCTCCAGCTATGTTTGCAAACGATGGAATTGTCGTAGTTGTTGAGTCCCATACTCGTTGGTCGAATCCAGGCCTCTACCGTGATAAAAGAGTCGGGAGCTAGGTTAACATCAGAATTAAAAGTTACTGCTGCATTGGTGAAACTCAGGGAGTTGGTATTGGTAATGCAAGGTGTTTGGGCGGAAAGATAGCTTCCAAAGCCCAGAAGTGTAAGGAGAAGGATGGTATAACGCATGGTTTTTTGAATTTGTACCCCGAATATATGGATTTCCAGTAAATTACAAATCGGATGAACAATTTTTAATATTTCTTGTTTCAGAAGCAGGCTAACTATCTTTGCCACATCCATGGAAACACCAAGTCTTGAAGGCCTTTATTGTAATAGCCTGACCCGTTATAACCGTTTGTTAACCCGTGAAGTAAGAATCGGAGAGCTCTGGCTGGGCGGGAATCATCCTATTCGTGTTCAGAGTATGACCACTACCGATACCATGGATACGGCGGCTACGGTGGCGCAGTCGATTCGTATGATTGAAGCCGGTTGTGAGCTGGTGAGAATTACGGCACCAAGCATCAATGAGGCGAAGAATCTGGAGAATATAAAGAAGGAAATTCGTGCGGCAGGTTTTTCTACTCCGCTGGTGGCTGATATTCACTTCACACCAAACGCAGCAGAGGTTGCGGCGCGTATCGTGGAGAAGGTGCGGATTAATCCGGGGAATTTTGCGGATAAAAAGAAATTTGAAATCATCGAGTATACCGATGCTGAATATAATGAGGAACTGGAGCGTATTCGTGAGCGATTTATTCCGCTTCTGAAGATTTGTAAAGAGCATGGTACTGCGATGCGTATCGGTACCAATCATGGTTCACTGAGTGATAGGATCATGAGTCGCTACGGAGATACCGCTCTGGGAATGGTGGAGTCGGCGCTGGAGTTTTTGCGGATCGCTGAGGAGGAGAATTATCATCAGATTGTGTTGAGTATGAAGTCGAGTAATCCGCAGGTGATGGTGCAGGCCTATCGTTCTCTCATCTTCCGGATGCATCAGGAGGGAATGAATTATCCATTGCACCTGGGTGTGACTGAAGCGGGTGAAGGGGAAGATGGTCGTATTAAATCCGCAGCCGGTATCGGTACTTTGCTGGAAGATGGAATCGGTGATACGATTCGTGTTTCGCTGACGGAAGATCCGGAGTTTGAAATTCCCGTGGCGAAAGCACTCGTTAACAGATATACTCAACGTGCCCATCATGATGAGGTTCGTCCTTATGGTGCACTTACGATGTCGGCAGATGGTGTGGTGACGCAGTCGGATGGAAAAGTATTTCCATTTAATCCGCTGAACTACTCACGGCGAGGCACTTCCGAAGTATTGAATATTGGTGCAGCACAGGTGCCAAGAGTGATTGCCGATTTTTCTTCAGCTGAGAAAATTACTGCGGCGTCGTTCTTCCCTGTCGGCTATGCGTATTCTGTGCCTACCGATAAATGGAAT
Source organism: Bacteroidia bacterium (assembly GCA_017995075.1). GTDB lineage: Bacteria > Bacteroidota > Bacteroidia > AKYH767-A > OLB10 > JAJTFW01. Next base: position 11,194 of record JAGOJO010000088.1, read on the forward strand.
CTGAGCGATCAGGCTTGTGATTTTATTTATACCGGTAACAAAACAGTGGATTTTGGTATACCCGGGACATTAGGAATTATCATGAATGCACAATCGTGGATGGCTGTGTCAGACCGTGAACGAACATACCCTTTCTTTTGTGGAGATGAGATTTTTTCAGCAGTGAAAGTTTCTCCGGTACTGAATTTTGTGGAGGTGGATGCCGCTGCAATTGCTGACGATGTGTTTCCGGTTGGTAAGTTGCCTGCTACTGCCGTTTTGGTGCTGAGTACAGCGAACGAACATGCGATGCCTGTTATTCGTCGTGCTATGTTGAGGTTGCAAGAAAAGTCTTGTATGTTGCCGGTGATAATTCGCCGGAAGTATGAGCAGGAGTCGGAGGAGCTATTGCAATTACATGCTTCTACTGATTTGGGTGGTTTGCTGTTGGATGGCTTTGGCGATGGAGTGATGATCAGTACTAACGGTCAGGTATCTCCGCAAAAGATAAATAGTCTTGCTTTCGGTATCCTGCAGGCAGCCCGTACGCGGATTTCTAAAACCGAATATATTTCTTGTCCAAGCTGTGGCCGTACACTTTTTGATCTTCAGGAAACAACTGCTAAAATCCGTTCGGTGACAGATCATCTGAAAGGATTAAAGATCGGTATTATGGGTTGTATTGTGAATGGTCCGGGTGAAATGGCGGATGCAGATTATGGCTATGTCGGTTCCGGTGCCGGGAAGATTACTTTGTATAAAGGGAAGGAAGTGGTGCGCCGTAGTATCGATGCAGAACATGCTGTAGAAGCATTGATCGATCTGATCAGAGAACACGGCGATTGGGTGGAGAAGTAGTTCTTCGTTTTTTCAGAGGTGTTATTCTGTTCCGCTACAAAAAAATAATTCTGTTCTAACCATCGATTGATCATTCGTAAATCGAATCAGGTACATCCCCTGCGGGAGAAATGTTGTGTTGAATTTTCCGGCAGTAACGGAAGTGCCAAGAATTTTTCTTCCGGTCAGATCAAGGATTTCAAGTTCTCCATCTAAAGGTATTGTTAGATATTCAGAGAATGGATTGGGATATATTTTCTGATCTGCACTGCTGGGTTCTGATAGTGATACAATGCCATTTACTTTCCATGTTTCAGCAGTGCGTGCAGGTGTGGAGAGAAGTCCGGTGGTGATGTAAATTGTATTGTTCCATACTCCCGCTACAAATCCTCTTCTACCTAAAGCAGGCGGACCGGCATAGGGTACGAAAGCGTTGAGTTGTATGTCGTATCGAAAGATGTCATTAAAATAGCCTTGTGATGGATTATATCCTCCGTAGAAACAAAGTTCATTTCCGA
>JAGOJO010000089.1 GCA_017995075.1 Bacteroidia bacterium
TCTGTACTGCTCACCTTCAATGAACTGCTGGCCGATGGATTTGACGGACATCATTTCATTAACGGACTCGCTACGCATTTCCGCGACTTGCTCGTTTCCAAAGATGAAGTAACGCTGCCCTTACTTGAAGTGAGCAAAGGTACTCGTGAACGTTACCGTATTCAGGCGACAGAGATTCCTCAGGCACATCTGTTGAAATACCTCGCAATCTGCTCTCAGGCTGATATTGATTTTCGATCGGCTAGAAACCAACGATTGCATGTGGAGTTAACCTTGATTCGGATGTGTTCCATTTCCGGAAGCCAGCCTGTGGATATGAGTCCGACAGTGCCCTTTGAAAAAAAAACTCCGGTTGAGTCTGTAAAGCAAGTTGCCGCTGCACCATCTGCACCTGCGCAGCCTATAGCTCAAGCACCAGCAGCAGTACCATCAGAGCCTGCTCCTGCAAATGCTGTGATTACTCCTAATCCGGCCATTGCCAACGCAGCACCTGCTCCGAAACCTCAGGAAGTAAAATCAGATCCTGTTACTCCAACAACTCCATCTCCATCAGCTCCAATGCCCGGACTTTCCGGAGGTTCATCGCTGTTCAAAGGAACTTCGCTTTCATCTCTCCGAAAAACCGAAACAAAAACTGAAGATACTCCGCAAACCATTATCACACCGGATACTGCCGACCCTGTTGACCGCGATCAATTATTGCGATTGTGGAATGAGTATGCGGATACGATGCAGTCTGCAGGTAAATTTCAACTGCACACCACGCTTACCATGAATCCACCGCGATTACTGGAAGATTTTGTGATAGAGCTTGTCATTCACAATCCTTCGCAGGAAGAGTTGCTACAGGAAGAGAAGATCGATATGCTTGATTGGTTGCGTAAAAAGCTGAATAATTATAAGCTCACTTTGATTACCCGACTCGAGGAAATGGCTAAAGATCCTGAGCAGGTTTTTACGAATAAAGAGAAATATAAGAAAATGGCGGAGAAGAATCCGGGGCTCGATGATTTCAGAAAGCAACTTGGATTGGAACTTGAATTGTAATTTAATGTAAATTCGCCTAAATCACGAAGCTGCAATGCCCATACTGGCCAGTATTATTAAACGAGGAATAGAGTTAAGGCATCGTATACGCCTCTCGGAGAAGAGTCCTATATACTACCAGAAGAAGGAACTGAAGAAGTTGCTTCGGAAAGCACAGTTTACCATGTTTGGTCAAACGTATAATTTTTCGGGCATGGTGAATAGCCGTAATGTCCTCAATAAATTCAAAGCGACAGTTCCGGTTCACGACTACAACAGCATCTACGCCCGCTGGTGGAACAAGAGTCTCCATAACCAGGAGGATGTTACCTGGCCGGGCAAAGTGAAATATTTCGCACTTAGCAGTGGTACATCTGAAAGTTCCAGTAAACATATTCCGGTAACGAATGATATGGTAAAGGCCATTCAACGTACCAGCATTCGTCAGATTATTAGTCTTGGAGGTTATTCAGGACTACCCGCCGACATCTTCAGCAAAGGAATTCTGATGTTAGGTGGCAGCACACACCTTCACCATCATGGCTCCTATTTTGAAGGAGATCTGAGTGGTATAACAGCGAGTAAAATCCCTTTCTGGTTCCAGCATTTTTATAAACCAGGCAGAAAGATTGCCATGGAAAAAGACTGGAATACCAAGTTAGATGAAATTGTTGAGAATGCTACGCAATGGGATATCGGTATCCTCGTAGGTGTTCCGGCCTGGTGCCAGTTACTGATTGAAAAAATAATTGAGCATTACCGATTAAAAACGATCCACGACATCTGGCCGAACCTGACAATTTATGTACACGGCGGTGTTTCTTTTGAACCGTATAGAAAGAGTTTCGAGAAGCTAATTGCAAAACCACTTACGTATATTGAAACCTATCTTGCTTCAGAAGGCTTTATTGCATTTCAGGAGGAACAGGATAATCGCTCAATGAAGATGGTATTGAACAATGGTATCTTCTTTGAATTTGTACCATTCAACAGCGACAACTTTAATGCAGACGGAGAACTGGTGCGTAAACCAAAAACGCTGCTGATTGATGAGGTTCAGGAGAACGAAGAATATGCATTGCTGATGAGTACCTGTTCAGGAGCCTGGAGATATCTGATTGGCGATGTGGTGAAATTTACGGATGTGTCCAAAGCGGAGATCGTAATCACAGGTCGTACCAAACATTATCTGAGTTTATGTGGAGAGCACCTTTCCGTCGACAATATGAACAAGGCGATTGAAATGGTATCTGATGAGTTCAATATCCGCATCAACGAATTTAGTGTATCAGGTGTTAAACACGGAAGTCTATTTGCCCATAAATGGTACATAGGCACCGATGATAAAGTAGATCCGGACGCATTGCGTCAGAGTATAGATGAAAAACTGAAGATGCTGAACGATGATTATCGTGTGGAAAGGAAATCGGCGCTCAAAGAAATTTTTGTAGAAGTGCTTCCATTGAAGGTCTTTATGAATTGGATGGAAAAGCATGGTAAAATCGGTTCTCAGAATAAGTTCCCGCGGGTGATGAAAAATCATATCCATGAAGAGTGGGAGAAATTTGTAAAAGGAGAACTGGTTTAATTTTTATTCATGTTTGTCTCCGGTTTCACGTTTGTTCGAAATGCTGTTAAGTATGATTATCCGGTCATTGAATCTATCCGTTCATTGCTGCCTTTGGTTGATGAATTGGTTGTTTGTCTGGGAAACTCCGACGACAGTACCGGGGAACTGATAAATACAATTGCAGATCCAAAAATCAAAATAGTACATTCGGTATGGGATGACCAGCTTCGCGAAGGCGGTCGCGTATTGGCTGTTGAAACGGATAAAGCGTATCAGGCAGTTTCTCCAACAGCCGACTGGTGTATTTATCTGCAGGCAGATGAAGTTCTCCATGAAGCAGATTACCCATCTATCCGCTCCGCCATGCAACAGTATCTGGGTGATAAACGAACCGAAGGTCTGCTCTTCGACTATGTCCATTTTTATGGCAGTTATACTTACTTTGGGAATTCACGTCGTTGGTATCGGAGAGAAATCCGAATAGTTCGACATGACCCTGGAGTACATTCATTCCGTGACGCACAGGGCTTCCGACTGAATAACCGTATGCTGAATGTACGCCGTATTCCCGCAAGAGTGTTTCACTATGGATGGGTGAAAAATCCCAATCATCAACGCGAAAAGCAGCAGAATTTTCATAAGATGTGGCATAGCGATGAGAAGGTCAAAACGATGGTGAAAGATCTGCCGTTTGATTATAGTCAGATTGATGCGCTGGAAATCTACACCGGAACACATCCTGCTGTGATGAAAGATCGTATTCGCGAGATGGATTGGGAGTTTCAGTTTGATACCGGAAAGCAAAAGATGAAGTTGAAGGATAGTCTGCTATTTTACATCGAAAAATACACCGGAAAACGACTTTTCGAATATCGTAATTACCGTTTACTCTGATTGTCTTTTACCCGGAAGACCCGGCAAATAAGTCCTGTAAGTAAAAAAGGTAACGTCAGGAAGAGCAGAATTCCTAATGACCAAAAAACTACAGGTCCGTCATCGGGAACAATCACCTCCTCTCCTACCAGTCCGCTGATCAACGGATCCACCACAAATAGCAGGAGCAATACAAAAGCGATAATCCCCACTGACATCGCACTGTAATAAGCAGGACGTTCTCTCAATAATATCTCCGGATGTTTTTTTCGGAACCGACGCATAGCGGTTTTCACCAAGATTGCCCAGGAGAAAAACAAGAGCACCCATGACGCCCATTCCAGCAGTAAATTCAACCATTGTTCCATCTCGCTAATGCCTACAACTGAATTCCGATTTTCCTATACAATTTGACCATCAGCCAGGCCGGACCAATCATCAGAAATTGGAGATCCTTTAAAAACGATGGTTTCTTCCCTTCCACATGATGACCATAAAACTGACCAATCCAGGCGGCAGTGAATAATCCCAGATAAACGAACACAGAATCTGTATTCAACAAAATAAACAACTGATACGCTGATAGCAGACAGATGAATCCAAACAGGAGCATTCCCGGCCAGAGAAAGCGAGATAAAGTGGCATAATAGATCGTGGCCAAAGCCAAAACCGGAATAGCCAGATTCCCCAACACAGGAATGGTAATCTGAAATAACAGGCCGCTCACACACCAGAAAATTACAGGTACGCAGATCCAGTGAATGGTAATATTGGTGGCGTTACGGTGACTCTCACCATATTCTTCCAGCCATGCTGCCAATGATTTCATGAGGATTAAGTGGATGGTCCGCATCAAAGTTATATTTTTCCACAATGTGATTAAACATTACTTTTGGACACATGCGTCCATTCATCCTGATCATGCTGATGACGGCATGTATAGCATGTACTTCGGAAAAGAAAAAAACCGAAGCTGAATCTGTTTCCGGAGCAACCATTGCGAATGTGTCTGCTAACGGAGAACCTGAAAATACGGTAAAGTCGTTTTTGCCCTTTAAACGTGATCCGGGCTATCATTATTCGCTTTACACTCCGAAAGGTGCAACCACAGCAAATCGATATCCTGTACTGTTTTTATTTGATCCACATGGTGACGCGGGAAATCCGATCAATCGTTATCGAAGTCTGGCAGATAAATACGGGATCATTCTCGTAGCCTCACACGAGAGCAAAAACGGAAACGGAGCACGCGAAACAGCCTCTATCATTCAGGCTATGTTGGAAGAAGTAGCCTCTATACCAATGGCCGATACTTCCCTGCTATATTGTGGTGGATTCAGTGGTGGCGGAAGAGTAGCATCCATGATGGGTCTTTATCCGGGAGGAATCAAAGGAATAATTGTATGTGGAGCCGGTATTCCCGCCGGAGCCTGGTTTGGTGCTCCCCCCTACACCATTATTGGAATTGCAGGGAATTCGGATATGAATCAGCGGGAAATCACCGCATTTAAAACCAACAAAAAAGAACTGATGAGTCATTATTTTGTGATCCGCTATGATGGAACACATGAGTGGCCTTCTGAAGATCATTTCGAATTTGCATTGATTACACTTCAACGGGAGGCCATGCGTGCCGGACATCGCAAGTTGGATGATGAATTTATAAAGGCTAGTGATCAATGGATGAAAACGTATGCAGACCGATTTACAAATCCGCTCGAAAAAGCTGCTGTACTCAACAACATCATTCGTAACACGGAAGGTCTTTCCCCGATTACAGAAACAGAAAAAAACTATAACTCATTGGTTGCATCGGCTGAATACCGAAAAGCAAAATCCTATGATGAGCAATTAGCAACCATCGAAACTCAGAAAAAAGATTTTTATGTAAATCAGATGTATCAGAAAGACACTATCTGGTGGCGCAATGAAATGAAAACACTGCTCGACACCTCATCATTCGCCAACGACCGTCCCAAAGTAGCCATGATACGACGTGTTCAGGGAACATTAAGTCTGACAGCTTATACCACTTTAAACAGAGCCATCGGAGCAATCCACAAAGAGCAAGGACCTTACTTTGCCAGTTTATACCGATCCATTGATCCACAGAATGCAGAAGCATGGTATTTATCCGCAGTTGTGTCCATGCAATTGGGTGATGTGAATACTGCTTGCGATTATCTGGAACAGGCCGTCAGATATGGCTTTAACGATATCAACCGTTGCCGGAGTGAAGCTCAGTTCGCCGCACTGCAATCAACTTCCCGATTCCAACAAATAATTTCTAACATCCATTAATTCTATGATCACTCCAATTCGCTCTGCATATAACGCTGCTTTTACAGAAGAGAAATACCGTGCCTTCTTGAAAGACATGACCGATGCCAATCAATATGAAATTGAATTCAGAGTTTCGGAAACACCAATCTTTATTGATAAATCTTTCCGAAAAGTATTGGAGCAAGCCGGAAATGATATTGTTGATCAGATCATCCAGCCTGACTTCAAGCAACAATCAGCCGGAGCTATTCCAAAGGATTTATTTGTTCCGAATGAAGATGAACATACCAGTTTGCTGGCCATTGACTTTGCAATTTGTGAAGATGGAAAAGGCGGTTTCATTCCCCAGCTGATCGAGTTACAGGGATTTGCAAGCTTATATTGCTACCAGGAATGGTTATCAGAAAAATACCGGAAACATTTTAGTATACCCGAAAATTTCGACAATAAGTTCAATGGGTATACCCACGACCGTTATATTCAGCGACTCAAACAGGTGATCATCGGAAATCAGGATCCTGCAGAGACCATTCTTCTCGAAATCGAACCCTGGAAACAAAAAACACAAATCGATTTTTACAATACACAGGAATATCTTGGTATTCCGGTAGTTTGTTTAACGGAAGTCCGTAGAGATGGACATCAATTGTATTTTACCCGCGACGGCAAACGCACTAATATTCGTCGTATCTACAACCGCGTGATATTTGATGAACTGCTGCAACGCAAAGATCTGCAACTCGATTTCCACCTCACTGAGGATGCCGATGTAGAATGGGTCGCTCATCCAAATTGGTTCTTTCGCATCAGTAAACATACAATGCCCCGTCTCAAAAGCAAGTACGTTCCGGAAACTCACTTTGTGCATGAGCTGAATAGTATTCCCGCCGACCTTGAAAACTGGGTGCTAAAACCACTCTTCAGCTTCAGTGGACAGGGTGTAATTTTTGATGTGACCAGAGCTGATATTGAAAATTTAAAAGAACCTTCCAACTATATTCTCCAGCGAAAGGTAACTTATGCAGGAGCCGTTCAGTCACCAACAGGACCTGTTAAAGCCGAAATTCGCTTACTTTATTTATGGGACAAAGGTGAATCGCGCCCCGAGTTGACCATCAACCTGGGACGAATGAGCAAGGGAAAAATGATAGGCGTTCGGTATAATCAAAACCTCGACTGGGTTGGGGGAACTACCTATTTTCTCGAGAAAGACTAAATACAATTAAGGCTGTGGTTTAGGAGCCGGCGGTGGCAACTCAAAGGCCTTTGATTCTGCACTGAAGTTGCCTTTATGTGAACCATCACAAAAGGGACGGTTTTTAGAAAGATTGCATCGACAAAGCGCAACGGAAGTACGCCCGTTGATGTTAAATTCATTGCCGTCAGCATCAATAATTTTAAATTCTCCTTCCACCCGGAAAGAGCCATTCGGATTTACTTTTATAGTAGTAGACATTGTCAGGATTTTTTCTCCGGCAGATAAGTATACAACATCATGGACCCTGCCAGACTGGTCACACTCATCATCATGTATAACACAACCATAATACATTTGTTATAGGCATCCAGGTTCATTTCATGCTGAACGATGCCAATCAACGAGAGGAAATTTGCACTGGTACGTTGTGTGAAAATGACCAAACCGGCCATAGAAATACCCAGTCCGCCCCAGATTGCAGCCCGGTTTTTTGAACAGATATATCCGCAAACCCATAAGGCCAAACCAACAGCCAAACCCACAATCATCATGTTGCGGGCCTTAATGCCAATCACCGAGTATGCAGATAATGCGTTGATTATCAATAAAGAACCTTGCACAACAAGAATTCTGATAAATGGACTACTATGCATAATGAAGGAAGATTTGGCTATGAAAATACAAAAATCCTGATCAGCTCCGATTGACTGTTCGCAATTAATTTCCTCCGAGGTTTTTTAACAATTCTTTATGAGCAAGTATTTGAAACAACTCTATTTGGAAGCATATTACTCCTACTTTTGTAACACTTTAGTAACTCTTTCCCATGACTACTCCACCGATTGCTGATATCCTCCCAACAGACACTGCTGAATTGCCAAAAGTGCTGATGCTTGGTTGGGAATTTCCACCGGTAATCAACGGAGGTTTAGGAGTAGCATGTCATGATTTATGCATTGCTTTATCGAAGTACTCCAATGTAACGATGATTATTCCAAAGTCGAATCCTGACTTCGTAGTAAAGAACCTGAATCTGATCGGATTGAATACGATTGATGCAAAAACTTTACGCAATGTTGGCTATACAGATAATTATAAAAAAGTGAAGCAGGTGCATTTCATCGATACACACCTGAATCCCTATTATAACGGTAACGGATCACCGATAAATGACTTGCATGATCTCAACAGCAAGTACCTGAAGAAAATTCAAATCGGCGATGAAACAGCAGAAATTTTCCAGATTGATGATTTATATGGTGGTGATGTAATTGAAAAGGTAACTGTTTTCGGAAAACTCGCTGCTAAACTGGCGATGTCACTCGACTTTGATATCATTCATGCCCATGACTGGATGACGATGATTGCCGGAATGGAAATCAAAGCCAAAACCGGAAAACCATTGGTGGTTCACGTACACTCTCTGGAAGTTGACAGAGGTGGTCCCCATAGCAAGGGCTGGGTGTACCAGGTGGAAAAGCATGGAATGGAAGTAGCCGATCTGCTCATGCCCGTGAGTAATTTTACCGGACACATCATTCACGATTATTACCAGATCCCCTGGAGTAAAATTTATCCGGTACACAACGGGATTCGTCCGGTGAAGCCATTTAAGAGTGAACCAATGTTTAAGGAAAAGATGGTGTTGTTTGTTGGTCGCTTAACCCGTCAGAAAGGTCCGGAGTATTTTGTGGATATTGCAGAAAAAGTACTTCAAACGGATCAGAATGTGCGATTCGTAATGGCCGGAACAGGTGAATACTTCAATCCTTTGCTCGAGAAAGCGGCACAAAAAGGAATTGCGCATCGTTTTCATCTCACCGGATTCCTGAACCTGGATAAAGTCCGTCAGCTTTTATCAAGAGCCGATGTTTATGTTATGCCTTCCGTTTCCGAACCATTCGGATTATCGGCGGTAGAAGCTGTACAGTTCGGGATTCCGGCTGTTATCAGTAAACAAAGTGGTGTGGCTGAAGTACTCAAAGGTTCATTGAAATTTGATTACTGGGATGTTCATCGAGCTGCCGGATATATTCTCCGGTTACTCCATGATGATGTACTTACAGAAAAAATCAGGGAAGACGCTTACAAGGATCTCGATTTTATTTCATGGGATCACTCTGCAAAGCGGGTGGTAGATGGATACCGGAGTTACCGGTTGCTTCCTGCCGGAGTTTAATCCCCTGTTAATAATCTCTGTTTTGAGAGGTCAATCGTATAATCAACAACAGTATATTCGTCCTATAAAATCATCGGAATCATGCCATCAGTCTGCTTCTACTTCCAGGTGCATCAACCTTTTCGCCTGAAAAGATATTCCTTCTTCGACATTGGAAAAGATCACTTCTATGAAGATGACGAAAAGAATAAACTGATCCTCGATAAGGTCAGTGAGAAGTGTTATATCAAGACGAACCGGAAGATGCTGGAGTTGATTAACCGGCACAAAGGAAAATTCAAGGTCTCCTACTCTATTTCCGGAGCCTGCCTGGAGCAGTTTGAAAACCATCGTCCGGATGTACTGCAATCCTTCATCGACCTGGCGAAAACCGGATGTGTGGAATTTATTTCAGAGACCTACTATCACTCGCTGAGTTTTATTTATTCCAAAGATGAATTCCGCCGTCAGGTAGAAATGCACAAGGAAAAAATTAAAACCTATTTTGATCAGACCCCGAAAGTATTCCGCAATACAGAGTTGATATATAACAATGAAATTGCTGCTTTTGTAGAGAAGATGGGCTACAAAGCGATTCTCTGCGAAGGGGTAGATCGTTACCTCGGTAAACGCTCACCGAATTTCCTCTATCAGCCTGCCGGAACATTGAAGATAAAATCATTCCTGAAAAATTATCGTCTTTCGGATGATATTGCGTTCCGTTTCAGTGATCGTGGATGGACAGAATGGCCACTGCATGCCGATACTTTCGCTTCATGGGTTCATAAAGTTGCAGGTAATGGTGAAGTGGTTAACCTGTTTATGGATTATGAAACTTTCGGAGAACATCAGTGGGAAGAAACCGGTATCTTCGATTTTCTTGATCACCTGCCAAAAGAAATATTATCACATCCTGATTTTGATTTTAAAACAATTTCAGAAGCTGCTGATCAATATAAAGTGCGCGATATTTATGATGTACCCGATTATACCAGCTGGGCAGATGCTGAACGGGATTTAAGTGCATGGTTGAGTAATCCGATGGAAAAAGAAGCTGCTGCACGTATTTATAAACTCGAGGAAAACGTAAAGAAAACTGGTAATCCTGATTTAATGGACGTTTGGGGTAAGATGCAAACCAGCGATCATTTCTATTATATGTGTACTAAGTTCTGGAGTGACGGAGATGTACATAAGTACTTCAGTCCATACGACTCACCTTATGATGCCTATATTTATTATATGAATGTGCTGGCTGATTTTGAGACGACAGTTGAAGATGCACTGAAAGATAGTAAGGGTGCTAAAAAAACAATTCGCAAGAAAGAGCCCAGTATCTAAAACGTAATCCTGCTGTTGGCAGGGCACTATATGGCAAGCGGACATATTGATCACAGCAAACTCAGCGCAGCAGGATTGCTGGTGACGTTGGGAATTATTTATGGCGATATCGGGACTTCCCCGCTTTATGTAATGAGTGCCATCATTGGTAAGAATAAAATTGATGAAACACTGGTGCTCGGTGGATTATCATGTGTCTTCTGGACACTCACCATTCTGACAACCTTCAAGTACATCATCCTTACACTAAGAGCGGATAATAAAGGGGAAGGCGGGATTTTTTCTTTGTATGCTCTGGTACGTAAAATGCATATTAAGTGGCTGGCTATTCCGGCAATGATCGGTGGTGCGGCATTACTGGCAGATGGAATCATTACTCCCCCAATTTCCGTCGCTTCGGCTATTGAAGGATTGACAACGATTAATCCGGATATTCCAACAGTTCCGATTGTTATTGGCATACTCTTCTTCCTGTTTTTCATTCAGCAATTCGGTACCGGTTTCGTAGGACGATTCTTTGGTCCGGTGATGTTGATCTGGTTTTCAATGTTATTGGTTTTGGGCCTTAAAGAAATTGTGCAGTATCCGATTGTTTTCAAAGCGATCAACCCATATTATGCGTATCAGCTATTGGTGAATTACCATGAGGGATTCTGGATTTTGGGTTCTGTATTTCTATGTACTACCGGAGCGGAGGCGCTTTATTCAGATCTCGGACACTGCGGCAGGAAAAACATTCGTGTATCCTGGGGATTTGTGAAAGTAGCATTGCTCGCTAATTATTTTGGTCAGGGTGCATGGCTTTTAAATCATACTGGGAAAGTTCTAGGCACTGTTAAACCATTTTATGCATTAATGCCGGATTGGTTCCTTATCACCGGAATCGTCATCGCTACAAGTGCGGCTATCGTAGCCAGTCAGGCATTAATTTCAGGAACGTTTACGCTTATCAATGAAGGAATGCGCCTTGACTTCCTGCCAAAAGGTAGAATTGAATATCCCACAGATCTTCGCGGACAACTTTATATTCCAACGATCAACTGGCTCTTGTGTTTGGGCTGTATCGGCATCGTTTGGTATTTTCAAGAGTCGTCAAAAATGGAAGCAGCTTATGGATTGGCAATTGTTTTAACAATGCTGATGACCACTACCCTGCTTACTTACTATCTCTATCTGAAGAAATATCCTCGTATACTAGTTGTATCGATTCTTTTAATATTCCTGACAGTGGAAGTTTCATTCACCATCGCCAACCTCAGTAAATTTTCGCATGGTGGTTATGTTACGGTATTCATCGCAGCGGCCATCATTGCAATCATGTGGGTTTGGTATGAAGCGCGTAAAATCCGGACAGGACTTGTGGAGTTTGTACAACTGGATAAGTATTATGATATCATCACTGATGTCAGCAAGGATGAAACTATTCCAAAGTATGCTACTCATCTGGTATACCTGACCAGTGCGAATCAGGAAAATCAGGTTGAAAATAAAATTATCTACTCTATTCTCAATAAACAACCTAAACGAGCGGATATTTATTGGCTGGTGCATGTGGATGTGCTGGATGAACCATATACAATGGAATATAAAGTGCGGGAACTGGTAGAAGATAAAATTGTACACGTACGTTTTAAAATAGGCTTCCGGGTGGAACCACGAATTAATTTGATGTTCCGTCAGGTCGTTCAGGATCTTGTTGAAGGTAAAGAAGTAGATGTGGTGAGTAGATATGAATCGTTAAAGAAATTACACCTGAGTGGTGACTTCCGGTTTGTAGTGATGGAGAAGTTCTTATCGTATGAAAACACATTGGGTATCTATACCAAATTTATACTCAATATCTACTTTGTTATAAAACGTTTGAGCATGAGTGAGGAAAAAGCATTCGGACTTGATTCCAGTTCGGTGATGGTTGAAAAAGTACCATTGATTGTTACTCCTCCCGGTACTTATAAAT
>JAGOJO010000172.1 GCA_017995075.1 Bacteroidia bacterium
CGTGCTGCATAAATAGCTGCAGTGTATCCTGCTGGTCCTGATCCGATAATGAGAAGATGTACGCGTTCGGTAGTCATAGTATTTTTTTCTGGAGGTGCAAAGGTACTTCACTCCGGTTAAATATTATGTTACGTTGGTTACATTTCTCCCGAATAGGTTGACTATACGAGGATTGAGTGAGCAATTTAAATATGCCCGCCAGGAAGAATGTCGAGGTGATGTATCCGGAAAGAAGTATTCAAAAGCAGGGGGAAGGCGCTTATTTCGCGATCAGGTCTGCAATGATATTTTCTACGCTGATACCTTCTGCTTCTGCTTTGAAATTCTTTACCACACGATGGCGGAGGATGGCAGGGGCAATGGCTTTCACATCTTCAATATCTGGCGAGTATTTCCCGGAAAGTGCAGCGTTGCATTTTGCGCCAATAACGAGGAATTGAGAGGCACGTGGTCCTGCGCCCCAACTCAGGTATTCATTGGTGACTGAAGATGCTGTCGCAGTGTTCGGCCGTGTCTTGGCTGTCAGCTTAACGGCAAATTCAAGTACATTATCAGGGACAGGAATACGGCGAACCAATTGCTGAAAATAGGTGATCTGCTCAGAGGTGAGGATGGTTTTCAGTTCAGGATTGTAATTGCTGGTGGTGTTTTTTACTACCAATAATTCTTCTGCTAAGGTTGGATAATCAAGCGTAACATTGAACATGAATCGATCCAATTGTGCTTCAGGGAGTGGGTAGGTTCCTTCCTGTTCAATCGGATTTTGGGTGGCCAGTACGAAGAATGGATTGGGAAGTTCGTAGCGTTTACCTGCAGCCGTTACCGCGCGTTCCTGCATGGCTTCAAGCAGGGCTGATTGCGTTTTTGGCGGAGTCCGGTTGATCTCATCGGCGAGGATGATATTGGAGAATAAAGGCCCTTTTACAAAGCGGAAATGTCTGTTTTCATCAAGAATCTCGGTGCCGATAATATCGCTGGGCATCAAATCCGGTGTAAACTGAATACGGTTGTAACTCAAACCGAGTACTCGTGCAATGGTGTTTACCAGCAAGGTCTTGGCGAGTCCGGGTACACCGACCAGCAAACAGTGGCCATTGCTGAAAATCGAGATCAGGGAATCTTTAACTACCTGGTCTTGTCCGATGATGACTTTGCCGATCTCACTGCGGAGTTCATGGTAAGCATCGCGGAGGCCGTCAACAGCCTGTACGTCGGAAGAATATTGCTGGTTCATAGTTCGGGTCGTAATTGGGTTTACTGACTGGCCCAGTCGTTGAGAAGCGGGCAGTTTTTGTAATCTTCAGAGATGCGTATATACGTGAGTGCTTTCTTTTTGTTCCGCCAGGTTTCGAGAATACGATTTTGTTTGTCGGAAACAGCTAACTCCTGAAGGCGGTTGTAGTCGTCCTTTAGGTTGAGGCGGTGAGGCTGACTTCTTGTTTTGAGAAGCAGGATGCGGTAGGCATTGTCGCCCTCACGGGTAGTGGTCATGATGGGGTTGGAGATTTCTCCGATTTCCATTTTGTCGAGTTGAAACAAGACTGCCGGATCAACCTGGTCTGATTCAAACTTGGTGGCTCCGCTGGCCGGATTTACCACATTTCCGGCGTTAAGTTTGGTGTCTTTATCGTCGGAGTACTTTTCAGCAGCTTCTGCAAATGTGATAGTTCCTGCGCGTAATGCTTTGGCCAGACTATCCATCTCGAGTTGTGTTTTGACGAGATCTTCGGTGCTTACTTTCGGGTGAAGCAGAATATGTCGGCAGTTGATGCGGTCACCACGTCGTTCAATGAGCTGAATGATGTGAAAACCGAATTGCGTTTCGATGATTGGAGATACATCGGTGATGTTTTTCAAACGGAAGGCTGCTGCTTCAAATTCAGGAACCAGATCACCGCGATTCACGAATCCCAATTCACCACCTTGCTTTGCACTTTCGATGTCCTGTGAGTAAAGGATGGCCAGCGTACTGAACTCTTCTCCTTTTAGAATACGATCGCGGAATTCATTGAGTTTCTCCTTTGTGTTTTTCTTCTCTTCGGCACTGACAGGTACTTTTTTCAGGATCTGTGCGTACTCCACTTCTGCGTTGATGAGGGGCAGACTGTCTTCGGGAATATTGTTAAAAAAGGATTTAACATCCGCTGGAGAGGCTGTAACTCCTCCGGTGATCTTCCCTTGCATCTGTTGTACTACCAACTGCTCGCGGATCATCGGACGAAATTCTTCTTTCAGCTCAGCAATGGATTTACCATAATAGGCTTCGAGTTTTTCTGCTGATCCAATCTGCTGAATGAAGTACGACATGTTCTGATTGATCTTCTGCTCAACCTGATCTTCGCCAACTTCTACGCTGTCGATTTCCGCCTGATGGGCAAGCAACTTGTTGAGCAATAACTGATCTACGATTTTGCAGCGTAAATCATCGCCACGCAAACTCGTTTGACCCAATAATTGCTGGTATTGCGCTTCTATATCAGAGAGCAAAATAATCTTGGCACCTACTACGGCAACCACCTGATCAACTACTTTGTCAGTTCCCGGCTGGGCCATAGCAGGCCGAAAGGGGAGCAGTAAAAGGAGGAACAGACTAAGGCTTAGGCAGCCACGACTCAATTTCTTTTTGTTGAATGGCATCATCATATGCATCTTTTTCCATCGCATTAATCAGGTCGAGCTTGCGCTTGTTGATGATCAGGTTGCGGATGTTGTCGCGTTCAAAACTCAACGGCGACAGGCTTTCTTTTATTTTAAATCCTTTGATATTTACAAAGAATACTGTGTTAGAATCGGGAATTTCAATGAACCGGTTGTTGCGGAGAAACTGTTCCTGATCGTAAGTGCGGATGGGTACTTTTTTCAGAATTTCATCGAACTGTATCCATTCTTCGTCATTGAAATAATAATCACTGGCAAACTGATAACAGTACTCTTCCAGTTGTTTCCTGTCTTTTTCCTGTTCACTCTTGTACCAGTTTCTGACTTTATCCATTTTGGGTGCCGTTTTCGGAAGTTTGAAATACAGCACACGAAGAATATTGTTTTTCAGCTGGAAGTTGTTCGGGTGATCGTTGTAGTATTTTTCGATCTCCTGTTCAGTAATGGATGTATCCAGTTTCTGTTTTACTAATTCACTCTCGTAAATGTAAGTAATGAGCGAATTCCGGTATTCTTCCAGTTGCTTTTCAACGTCTTTACGCTCTTCGTCGAGATTGTCTTCAGCCCGTTTTAATACCGACTGTTGTTTGATCCAGTTGTCGACATAACTGCGGATAATGGTGAGACTATCGTTTTTCGAAGTGCCGGGCGGAACCAGGTT
>JAGOJO010000173.1 GCA_017995075.1 Bacteroidia bacterium
ATATTCAGAACATGACCAATGTCGGACAACTCCCGTTCATCTGGGCGGTGGCTTGTGTGAATGGAGAGTTCAATATGCCGGGTGCTCCTTGCTTTGCAGAGAAGTTTCTGCGTGCGCAGGTGAATGGCCAGCCTACAGGTGCTGTGGCTACTTATATGTCTTCCATTAACCAAAGCTGGGATCCTCCGATGGATGCACAGGATGAAATGGTGGATATCCTTGTTCAATCGTATCCAACGAATATGAAATACACGTTCGGTGGATTGTCGGTCAATGGCTGCATGCACATGAATGATAACTATGGCGCTGCCGGAAATGAAATGACTGATACATGGCATTGCTTCGGTGATCCGACTTTGAATGTACGTACTGCTGTTCCACAAGTTCAGTCGGTAAGTCATGCTCCAACTTTACCGGTGGGTACAGGATCATTGTTGATCAACGGAAGTTTCAACGGTGCTACTGTTGCTTTAACAATGAACGGACAAATCATCGGAACAGGTGTTGTTTCAAACGGAAATGTGCAAATAACTTTCTCTCCTGTACAGACTCCTGATACGATCTTCGTGACAGTAACAGGGTTTAATCAGTTGCCTTATACCGGACAAGTTCTGATTATTCCGGCTACAGGTCCTTATGTTATTTATCAGAGCAGTACCGTACATGATCCTTCCGGAAATGGCGATGGACTGGTTGATTTCAGTGAGCAAATAGATGTTGATCTTACTTTGCAAAATGTTGGATTGGCAGATGCAAATGCAATTACAGCTACTCTTACAACATCGAGCCCTTATATTACAATTACCAATGGAACAGCAACTATCGGATCGATTGTATCCGGTAATTCACTTTCGTTGCAGAACGCATTTCAATATACCGTTGCCAATAATGTTCCTGATCAGACGTCAGTGCAGTTTACGATTCAGGCATCAGATGGTTTAGGAAATTCCTGGACATCATCCTTTTTTACAATCATGAACGCACCTGACCTTGTAGGCGGAAACATTACTTACAACGATGCAGTAGGTGGTGATGGCGATGGTTATCTTGAGCCAGGAGAAAGTGCAACTGTAACGATTCGTTGCCTGAATAACGGACATAGTGATGCTCCGGCTACAATGGCTGCGATCAGTACAATTAGTCCTTTCCTTACAATATCATCTGCAACTTATAGCGCAGGTACAATTGGAAAAGCATCTTACATTGATGCTACTTTCCAGGTTAGCTTAGCGAATAATGTGGCTGTTGGTACCAGTTTTGATATCCTCCTTACGATGAATTCGGCTGGTTATATGGCGAACAAGTTATATACCGGCACTGCTGGAATTATTCTGGAAGATTTTGAAACCGGCAACTTCAATCGTTTCAACTGGAACATGGGTGGAAATGCTCCATGGTTAATTACCAACGTAGCACCTTTTGAAGGTACTTATTCAGCTGTCAGCAGTATCATTGGTGATAATCAAACTGCCGATCTGATCATCAGCCTTACTGCAATGGCCGACGATTCATTGACATTCTGGTATAAAACAAGCAGTGAAGAATACTGGGATTTCCTGCGGTTCACTGTTGATGCAAATTCTGTGGGTGCGTGGAGTGGAGATGGTGCAGGCTGGTTGTATACAGGATTCCTTATTACGGCCGGATCACATACTGTAACCTTCTCGTATGAAAAAGATGTTTCATATACCGTTGGAGATGACCGCGCTTGGCTTGACAATATTCGCTTCCCGATGGGTACACAGGTAACTTCTGTTCAGGAGGTGATTACCTCTAACGGAGTAGGTGTATGGCCGAATCCGGGTAACGGACAGTTTAACATCTTGTTGAAAGACCCTGTTACAGAAGATTTCGCATGGACTGTGGTAAATCTGATGGGCAGTAAAGTTGCGGAAGGTGTATTGAATGCAGGTACAACTGCAAATGGAACATTCAGCATGAATCTTTCAGGGTTGTCTAACGGTATGTATATACTACAACTGCAGAATTCAGCGCAACAGTTGAACGTTAAATTGCAGATCAACCGATAAATAAATTCGCATAAAAAAAGAGGCCATTTCCTTTCCGGGGATGGCCTCTTTCTGTTTTTAGTGTGTGGTTTTAACTACCGCCTTTCTCTCCTACGAAATGGTCGCTGTCGTTTTTAAACAGGACATTGAAAGTGGTGAGACTTCCGTAAATCCGCGTGAGGTATTGCTGGAGATTTATTTTCTCTTCTTCACTTAATTTATCGTTCGCATTGATACGTTGTTCCATCACGCGTAAACGATCCCGAAGCATGATAATTTTATTGAAAAAAACATCAATGGGAATTTCCTTTCCGGAGAGTCCGGGATTGGCAGGTTGTAGAATCATTTTACCTCCGATCCATTTAGTACCAAGCGATACTGTTTCCTGCAAATCGCTGTGCTTTTTGATGATATTGGTAAGAATACGTTCTACCTCCGAAAAACTTACCAGATCACTGTCTGGTTCCACGGCTTCGATAACTTCCAGCGCATTGAAGTTGCGGGAAATCTCTACACGTCCTTTTTCTGTAAATACTATTGTGTAAGTCTTACCTTTGACATTAATAATAACACCGGTGCCAAATTCCGGGTGGCGTACGCGTGAGCCGATGCCGAGGTCTCCTTCGTTCATTGTGATATCTTTGTGTTTCCGCAAATGTAATTCATCAAATCATGTTTCTGCAAATTCATCCTAAAAATCCGGAAGCCCGTAAGGTGGCTGAGGTGGTGGCCATTCTGCAAAAAGGTGGAGTCGCTATTGTTCCTACGGATACTATCTATGCGTTTATCTGCGATATTCAGCAGTATAAGGGCTTTGAGAAAATTTGCAGAATTAAAGGCATTAAACCGGAGAAAGCCAATTTTTCGATGATCTGTTCGGATCTGAGTAATATCAGTGTTTATACGAAGCCGTTTGACCGTGCAGTGTACAAGCTGCTGAATAAAGCCTTGCCCGGACCATATACCTTCATCCTGGAGGCGAGTCATGAAGTACCTTCGCTGTTCAGATCAAGGAAGAAGACGATTGGTTTGCGTGTGCCTGATCATCCGATTGTGATGGCGATTATTGCGCAGTTGGATCGTCCGTTGATCGCTACATCGCTGCATGATCTGGATAGTATCCGTGAATACCCAACGGATCCAACGGAGATCGCTGACCAATGGGAGAATGTGGTGGATGTGGTGGTGGATGGAGGCTTCGGTCATCTTATTCCTTCTACAATCATTGATTGCACAGCTGATGAACCGGTGGTTACAAGGGAAGGTGCAGGTGATAGTTC
>JAGOJO010000174.1 GCA_017995075.1 Bacteroidia bacterium
TGGTTCTGCAAGCGCTTTGAGGCCCTGTTTATTCACAAAGCCCATACGGTAAGCTACTTCCTCTATACAACCGATTTTCAAGCCCTGACGCTCTTCGATTACCTGCACAAACTAGGCAGCCTGCATCAAGGATACAAAGGTACCAGTATCAAGCCAGGCAGTACCCTTATCCAGAATACCCACTTTCAAGCGGCCTGACTCAAGATATGCTTTATTCACATCGGTAATTTCGTATTCGCCACGCGGACTAGGCTTCAATGATTTTGCAATACGGATCACATCATTATCATAAAAATACAATCCGGGAACTGCATAATTCGATTTTGGCTTCAGTGGTTTTTCTTCGATACTGATCGCTTTATTCTGCTCATCGAACTCCACTACACCATAACGTTCCGGATCAGAAACGTGGTAAGCAAACACCACTCCACCATCAGGATTATTATTTCCCTGGAGCAATTGTTGCAGTCCGGTTCCGTAGAAAATATTATCACCTAAAATCAACGCAACTTTATCATCGCCAATAAACTTCTCGCCGATCACAAAAGCCTGCGCCAGACCATTTGGCTCAGGTTGAATAGCATACTCAAAAGTACAGCCGAGGTTTTTTCCATCACCCAATAACTTCTGGAACATCGGCTGATCGTGCGGAGTTGTAATGATCAGAATTTCGCGGATGCCCGCCATCATCAGCACGCTCAGCGGATAATAAATCATCGGCTTATCATATACCGGCATCAACTGCTTACTAACGGCGATGGTTAGGGGATGTAAACGAGTACCGGATCCACCGGCGAGAATAATACCTTTCATAGAATGGTTTTTACTTGGGGTGCTTATGAGAACTGAACTGGAGGAAACGCCGGTTTTACTTCACAATATCCACTCACAATCTTCTCCATCAACATATGAAATAAAAACCATATTCCTGCTTACCGGTTTGTCCATCATGCATTCTGCTGAGGTTCATCACCGGCATCATTTCTACGTATTTCGAGGTCATTTAGTTCTATATCTTCCTCCTCTTCGTGTGTTTCGAACAAGGGTTCCGAAAGGAAAGCCTTCGTAGTCAATCGGCGTTCCAGACTCACCAGGAATGCCGGAAGCAACACCAGGTTCGAGCACATCGACATTAAAAGCGTGACGCTCAGCAACTTACCAAGAGACGCCGTACCTCCAAAGCTCGATGCCGAAAAGATCAGGAATCCAAAAAACAGGATAATTGCTGTATAAACCATACTCACACCGGTTTCGCGGATTGTCATTGTAACGGCTTTGGATATACTCAAAACCGGATTACTGCGCATTTCATGACGATAACGGGTCAGGAAATAGATAGTTTGATCGGAAGCCATCCCGAAAGCGATGCTAAAGATCAGAATAGTAGAAGGTTTCAGAGGTATCTGGAAAAAGCCCATCAATCCGGCAGTAATAATCAACGGAATGATACTAGGCAAAATCGAAATCAGAATCATACGCACCGACATAAACAGCGTCACCATGATAATCGATATCAATACGATTGCCAGAAGCATACTCTCCATCAGGTTTTTGAAGAGATAATCATTTCCTTTCAGGAAGATAAGACTATTGCCGGTTAATGCAGTTGAGTATTTTTCCTGAGGGAAGATGGAATCGATACGCGGACGCAACTCTGTAACGAGTTTAGCCATTCTAACGGAGCCTATATCCGACATTTGCACACTTACACGCGTCACCTGCTTTGTACTATCGATAAAGCTCTTAAACATCTGCCCCTTCCCTTTCATATCTCCCACAAACGACGACATTTCTGCAAGCTGCATTGCACCGGGCAATACATAAAACTTCGGATCATTATCATTAAACGCCTGATAGCTGAACTTGATTCCATCCACCACCGATAAAGGTTTCGCCAGTTCATCATACTGATTCAACATCTTTTGAAGTCTGTTGATTTTCTGTAGTGTAGTCATCTGCAAAGCACCACCTTCCTCCCGCGAATCAATTGACAATTCGAGCGGCAAAACGCCTTTAAAATTCTTCTCAAAAAATTTCATGTCCACATACACCGGATCGTTTTGAGGTAAATCATCTACAACATACCCAACTGTAGAAATTTTCGAAATACCATATGCACTGATACCGATAATCAGAATAACAATTGCATAAACGAATTTAGTATGATGATGCACCCACTTATCTACCTTCTCCAGGAAATTATTTAGTCGTGGAGCTTCCAGGTGAGCCATATGTTTCACTTGAGGAGGCGCCAGATAACTGAATACAATTGGGATGAGCATTGTAGAAATCAGCCAGGTGGCCATCACATTGAACGCAGCCACCATACCAAACTCCATCAACAAGGAACTATGAGTAAAATAAAAGACAAAGAACCCGATTGCCGTTGTCACATTCGCGAGGAAGGTTGTTAAACCAACACGTTGCACCATCCTGGCCAATGCTCTGGCCTGCACACCATGACGACGATACTCCACCTGATACATATTCAGGAAGAAGATCGAATTTGGAATACCGATTACTACAATCAGTGGCGGAATCAATCCGGAAAGAATAGTGATTTTATAACCGAGGAATGCAATTGTTCCAACCGACCATACAACACCAACCAGCACTACAATCATCGAAAAGAATACGACCTGAAAATTCCGGAAAAAAACAAACAACACAATTGCTGTTACAAGTATGGCCAGCACCATAAACATTTTCATCTCCTGCACTACCTTACTTGTAATTTCGGTACGGATATACGGCATTCCACTCAAGTGAACCGACAACTTATGCTTCTCACCGAATGCGAGTGCCATTCCCTTGATCACCTTCACCATTTCAATCCGGTTTTTCGAATTCAGCTTTTGCTTATCGAAAGTAACCGCCATCACAGTAGCTCCTGTTTCCTTATTCAGAATAAATCCTTTGTAGAAAGGGAGATTATCAATCTGCTCGTGAATAACATCCAGCTCCTCCTGAGTAGCAACAGGACCTGTCATCAATGGTTTCACATCAAACTTCTGCAGCGAATCATTCCGGACAACGGTATACATATGCGCTGTAGAAATCACTGCTTCGATACCATCAATTGATTTTATCGAACGTCCGAGTTCATACCAATCATTAAATTTCTGTTGCTGATAAAAATTTGAATCGGCCACACCGATCACCATCACACTTCCATCTTCACCAAACTTCTTTTTAAATTCCGCATACGCCTGAAAATCCGGATCCGACTCAGGTAAAATCTTCGCAAAATCATAGCTTAACTGGATTTTCGTTGCCTCATAGG
>JAGOJO010000090.1 GCA_017995075.1 Bacteroidia bacterium
GCGAAAACCCGCTTTATCTTTAAAATCCGCGTTCCTACCTTTATGCCGATGGGAACACAGATTAAACGGTTCCGCAGGTTTTTAGCTAAAAACTGCGGAATCACGGATTCCCGCTGATCTATTCTTGAAACGAAATTTAATTTTCTTCTAATTTGCCAATCCACCAACTCACCAATCCACCAATCCACCAACTCGGCAATCCACCAACTTACCAACTCACCAACTCATCCCCGAGGTTCCACGAGGCCAGCTCCTGACAAGCGTTCCTCACTCGGGGCCTTCGGCAACTCACCAATCCACCAACTCACCAATCCACCAACTCACCAATCCACCAACTCACCAATCCACCAATCCACCAACTCGGCAATCCACCAACTCACCAACTCACCAATTTGATTTTTTCGTAACTTTCGTGCATGCACCACGGATCAATTTTAACTCCCCTTGGCTGGATCAATGTAGAAGCATCCGACTGGTCTGTGTTCGGTATTTATTTTACGGCACATCCTCATGAACAACAAAGTGATCACCCGTTGGTTATTGAGGCTATTGTACAACTAACCGCTTATTTTGATGGCACTTTAAATGAGTTTAAACTGCCTGTTGACCCTCCCGGTACTGCCTTCCAGCGTCAGGTATGGGAGGAAGTGGCGCGAATACCTTTTGGTCAAACAATCTCTTATGCGAAGCTGGCGCAGAAAATGGGCGATGAAAATAAGGTTCGGGCGGTGGCTGCGGCAAATGCGGCGAATCCGCTGGCGGTGGTGGTTCCTTGTCATCGGGTGATCGGAAGTAATGGACAGTTAACCGGTTACGCATGGGGCTTGGAGAAAAAGGACTGGCTCTTGCATCATGAATCGCATCGGGAGCAATTGAGCCTTTTTTAGGTTGTAATTGCCCGTTTTGAGAGGCTTTGTCTACTTTTGCACCTTAAATCATCTACATGTCTTCAGAAAAGGATCTTGCTGAAAGGGTCGTGAGCAAAATGTTCGATCACGATTGGTTTAGTCAATGGCTGGGCATCGAACGTGTTCTTGTGGAGCCCGGGAAGTGTATTCTTAAAATGACTATCCGGAAGGAAATGCTGAATGGCTTTGCAATCGCGCACGGTGGTATTACCTATTCGATCGCTGATAGTGCTTTGGCTTTTGCGGCGAATAGTCATGGCCGTAGAAGTGTGAGTGTGGAGACGTCAATCAGTCATACTGAACCCTTGATGGAAGGCGATGAAATAATCGCTACGGCCTTGGAGATGAATAAATCAAATAAAATTGGAATCTATAACGTGACGATTACTAATCAGCATGGTCGTACAGTGGCTTTGTTTAAGGGCACTGTGTATCGTACTGCGAAGGATTGGTTTCCGTCAGAGGAAAAATCAGAACAATAAAAAATGGAAGCATATATTATTTCAGGCGTTCGTACTGCTGTTGGAAGTTTTACCGGATCTCTTTCTCCTGTGAGAGCTGATGATCTCGCAGCTGTTGTGTTGAAAGGCTTACTCGAGAAAAATCCTGACTTCGATCCTTCGTTGATTGAAGATGTAATCATGGGATGCGCGAATCAGGCTGGTGAGGATAATCGGAACGTTGCGCGTATGGCAACTTTGTTGGCTGGTTATCCTGTTACTGTTCCTGGTGAGACGGTGAATCGTTTATGTGCTTCCGGTTTGTCGGCTGCTGCTGCTGCTGCCCGTGCTATCAAGTCGGGTGATGCGCAGGTTATGGTGGCTGGCGGTGTGGAGCATATGACGCGTGGTCCATGGATTATGTCAAAGACAAGTACTCCGTTTGGTCGTGATGCGCAGTTGTTCGATTCTAGCTTTGGATGGCGTTTTGTAAATCCTCTTATGAAGGAGAAGTATGGTGTTGAGGCGATGGGAGAAACGGCAGAGAATCTCGCAGTTCGTGATACCATCAGCAGGGAAGATCAGGATCGTTTTGCAGTGTGGTCGCAACAGAAAGCTTCGAAAGCTCAGGCTGATGGTCGCTTTGCGGAAGAGATTATTCCGGTAGTTATTCCTTCTAAAAAAGGAGATGCCGTAGTGTTTGATAAGGATGAGTTTATAAAACCAAATACATCTGTTGAAGGTCTGGCAAAACTGAAACCTGCTTTTCGGAAAGACGGTACCGTTACTGCGGGAAATGCATCAGGCTTGAATGATGGTGCGGCTGCTATGTTGATTGCTTCCGGAGATGCAGTTAAAAATTACAACCTGAAACCTTTGGCGCGAATTGTTTCTTCAGCTGCAGTTGGTGTTACGCCGGGTATAATGGGGATCGGTCCGGTGGAAGCTGCATTAAAAGCAATGAAGCTTGCCGGTATTGGATGGAATGATATCGGCCTGATTGAGTTGAATGAAGCGTTCGCAGCTCAAAGCCTGGCGTGTGTGCGTGCATGGGGATTGGCAGATAATGATGAGCGCTTGAACCCGAATGGTGGTGCAATTGCTATCGGTCATCCGTTGGGAATGAGTGGTGCACGCATTTTATATTCCGCTGCACTGGAGTTGCAGAAGAAAAATATTCGTTACGCCCTGGTGACGATGTGCGTGGGCGTTGGACAAGGTTATGCGATGATCATCGAACGCGCTTAAGCGTTGATACTATGCGTTGGTTCTTCAACCTGGTTTACAGGCAGACTAAACGAAAAAGTTGATCCTTGTCCGACTAGACTTCGCATCCAGATTTTTCCTCCATGTGCTTCGATCAGTTTCTTGGCGATATTTAATCCAAGACCAGTACTGCTTTCCCCGCCGGTTGAACGTACACTTGTTTTCGTGAATGCGGTGAACAATAATTTATGCTCGCTTTCCGGAATTCCTTGTCCATGGTCAGTTACATGGAAATGAATTTCATCATTTTGTCGCTCTGCAGTGATCTCTACTGTAGTGCCTGCATGCGAGTATTTAATGGCGTTCGAAACAAGATTGTTTAACACTTGCATGATCTGCATCTGATCGGCCATTACATCGCAAACATCATCTGCCAGACTATATACAAGATGAATCTGTTTTTTGTCGGCATGTGATTTATTGGTGCTGATACACTCCTGGAAAAGATTATGAATGTTTACTTGTTTCATGACTGCCCCAACTGTTCCTGATTCGATTTTGGAAACGTCGAGCAGGTTGTTAAGCATATCCAACATCTGACGGGATGTCTTCATGATAACATTCATGTAGTTTTTGTGCTCGTCGGGAAAGTGATTGCCGATTTCTGCATAAACCAGACTGGTCAATGTGATAATATTACCTAGTGGATTGCGGAGATCATGCGAAGCCATTCCGAGAAAGTAATTTTTTTCTTCGTTTAATCGCTGGAGTTCGGCATTTTTTAATTCTATCTCTTTTTGTTGCGCATAAAATTGTAGCAAAGTTTTTACTTTAGCGCGTGTTACGTCCGTGTCAAGTGGTTTGAATAAGTAGTCGAAGGCTCCTTCATCAAGCCCTTGTAACATATATTTCTTCTCTTTACTGATGGCGGTTACAAAAATGATGGGAATCTTTCTGGTCCGCTTTGTCGACTTAAGCATATTGGCAACCTCAAACCCATCCATTTCCGGCATTTGCACATCCAGCAGAATCAGCGAAAGATCTTCCTTGAAGGCAATTTTTAATGCTTCATCTCCTGATCCTGCCTTTAGGATTTCACGGTCATCCTCCGCGAGCATGCACTCCAGCGAGTAGAGGTTCTCAGGTCGGTCGTCGACGAGTAGAATTTTGTGTTTCATCAAAGTATTTTTATTGAACGGCATACTATTTTCATCGGTAAAGTTAAACATGGGGGAGGGGGGATTGGAAGAATTATTTGTGATTTCTTACTTCTCTAAGTGGTATATATTTAGATGTTTGTCAAACGATTTAAGTTGTAGTTCAAGAGCCATTTCGTCAATGGATTCGCCCGGTGTCATACCCAGAAAACCTCCCGGGTGGAGACCTTCTGAAATTCTAGCAAGTAATTTTTTCTGGAAGAATGGCTGGTAGTATATGAAGACATTCCTACAGAGTATAAAATCAAATTTCTGAAAGATAGCGTCCTTGCTGAGGTCGTGTCTGGCAAATTTAATTTTATTGAGTAGCCCGCTTTTTAGGAGTGCACTTCCATGACTGATTTGAAAGTATTGTCCTAAGTGTGATTGTCCGCCTGCATAGAGATAGTCGCGTATTCCCTGTTGTATATCTGTGAGAGGAACAATTCCTTTCTTTGCCTGTGTAAGTGCGTCAGGATTTATATCTGTAGCATATATTCTGCAATCTTTAAGCAGGCCTTCTTCTTCTAACCGGATAATGAGCGAATAGACCTCATGTCCTCTCGAGCATCCTGCATGCCAGATATGTGCTATGCCTTGTTTTTCTACTTTTTTACGTATGAGCTGTACAATTTTCAGAAAGAATGCCGGATCCCGATATAGTCGTGTATAACCGATATTTAATTCCTTTCTGATTTCGTCGGCCATATCTGGCTTATTTAAAAGGAAATCAAGCAATAAACTTCCTTTACGGATACCATAACGCATCGCAAGATGATTGAGTCGACGCTCAAGGAAGAGATCGTGATATCCTTTGAGGTCGAGATTGTATAGTTCTCTTGCAACCTCGCGGATTTCTATTCTTGCCCGATATAGTTCTCCTGCAGTGATCATTGGAAGAAGTTGTTGAGGAGGTTAATTAGTGCTGCTCCTTCAATGGGTTTCGTTATATGCTCATTGAGCCCGTTGGAAAGACTTGTTTCGCGGTCTCCTTTCATTGCTTTTGCGGTAACGGCTATAATCGGAATCTCTGATAATGATTTGGTGTTCCTGATGCGTTTGGTTGCTTCATATCCATCCATTCCTGGCATCATGATGTCCATTAATACGAGATCAGTGGTTGGATTCTTTTCGAGGTATTCTATGGCTTTTTCACCGCTGTCTGCTGAATGGATTTCGAGACCGTATATTTCCAGCATTGAGCTCAATGCATAAATATTTCGTTGGTCGTCGTCTACCACCAGTACTTTTCTCCCTTTGAGATTTTCTGTTGGCTTGGGGAGTTTGCGTAATGCTTGTCGTCTGCTTTTTTGTTCTTGTACTGATTGAAGGAATAGTCCTGTTTCTTCTAATAGGGCATCAATCGCTTGTGAATTTTTATTGATGTAAGCACTTGCATAGTCTTTGAGAAATGTTTTCTCATGGTCTTCCAGTTCTCGGGAGCTATATACAATTACCGGAATCTGTGTGAATGCCGGGTCTTCTTTGAATTGTTTTAATAAACTCATTCCGTCGGAGTCGGGAAGGTTTAAATCAAGGATGATGCAATCGAAGTTTTCATTCTTTATTTTGTTGGCACCTGCATTTCCGGTTTCTGCAATTTCACAATCTATACCATGCTTTTTAAGCATCTGACGTATTACCATGCTTTGTTCGGCAGAGTCTTCAATGACCAGAACTTTACTGGCTTGTTTAAGATTGTCTTTTAAAGTCTGGAATACTTTTCCTATGGCTTCGGTGGATGCTGGTTTTTCGACCCATGATACCAATGGCTGTTGCAATGAGCTTGGCTTTTCGTTGGAGCTGCTGACTACGTGTACCGGAATTTGTGATAGGTCCGGATTTTCTTTCATGCGTTTGATGATGTTCCAGCCATCCATTCCTGGTAGATGCATGTCAAGCAGAACTGCGTCCGGTTTGAGTTGGTTGATGCGCATGAATCCGGTGTCACCGCGTAAGCAGATTTCCGTTTTGTATCCTTCTTTTAATGCCATCTTTTCCAATACTCCGGCGAAGGTTTCGTCGTCTTCAATAATGAGTACGGTGCGTGCCTGATGGTCAATAGTTAATTTTTTTCCGGTTCCTCGAGGTATTTCTATCGTGAATGTGCTTCCGTTTCCAGGTTCACTTTCCACACTTATTTTGCCTCCCAGTAAGTGGGTGAGTTCTTTGCTGATGCTTAGTCCTAGTCCGGTTCCTCCGAATCTTCTGCTGATGGATCCGTCCACCTGTTTGAATGATTCGAAAATGAGTTTTTGTTTGTCTGCAGGTATTCCAATACCGCTGTCTTGTACTACAAATCGTACGTAGTCAGGTCGGCCTGCCATTATTTTTAATGTGACTGTTCCATCTTTAGGTGTGAACTTAATGGCATTGGAAAGTAAATTTTTGAGGATCTGTGATAGACGTAATGCATCACTGTTGATCAGGACTTCCCTCTGAAGCTGGTTGTCCATGGTGAATACGATGCCTTTGTCTTTCGCGAGTGATTGAATTCCGCTTCCTATTTCTGTGCAGATTTCTTCTGCATTGAATAATGCTTTTTCAAGTTCGATTTTTCCGGCTTCTATTTTTGAAAGATCAAGTATGTCATTGATAAGATGCAATAGGTCGGTTCCTGATTTATGTACTACTGATGAGAATTCAAGTTGTTTTCTGTTTAAGTTTCCATCCTTGTTTTCTGAGAGTAATCGGGATAGGATAATGATGGAGTTTAACGGCGTTCGAAGCTCGTGACTCATGTTGGCTAAAAACTCCGATTTGTACCGACTTGCTTGTTCCAGTTGCTCGGCTTTGGTTTGTAAAGCCGACTTGGCTTCTTCAAGTTCGTCGTTTTTTAATTGGATTGATTTATTGTTCTCTTCAAGCTGATCTGCTTTGTTGATGAGTTCTATGTTGGCTGTTTCAAGTTCCTGCTGTTTTTTCTCCAGCGACACTTGTGAGAGTTGTACTTCCCAGCTTTGTTTGTTTAATTGGCGTATGGTTTTTTGTAATTCCAGATCCCTTGCCGCGAGTTGTTTGTTGAGCTTCTGTGCATGGGTTAGCAATAATTGTAGTTGCTCTTCTGACCTTTTGCGTTCAGTAATATCAATGCAGATAAATACATTGCTGATATGCTGATTGAGTTCGTTGAATACCGGTGATGCACTTACCATTGCCCAGAACGGTTCTTTGTTCTTTTTGTAAAGTACCGTTTCGAGATTACCGGGTTTTCCGGCCTCCGCCTTTATTAAGAATTGTGTTAGCTTTTCTTGGTCAGTAAGGTTGCCGGAAAGATTTTCAAATGCTCGCTGGTCCTTGTCGCTTTGTATGGTGTACCCGGTATGTTTCTCCAGATAGGGATTGTACCATTCGTTTTGCAGACTTTTATTGGTGATGATGATACCATGTTGTATCGTTTTGGCTACAATGGCCAACGTTCGCTTTTCTTCGAGATTTCTGCGAAGTGCATTTTCATAATTAACGCGCTCTGTAATATTTATTGCAGACATTACAGCACCTTCTACCTGGTTATTGAGCAGAATAGGTTGAAATTTTATTTCGTAGTATGATTTCTTTCCATTGATTAGAATTTCATATTCGATTTCAAAATGTTCGTTCTTGAGCGTGCGTTGGTAGTATTGTATCCAGGGGATTTCGTTGATTTCGTTTTTGTTTCGCGGAATATCATAAATGCTTTGTCCACGCTTGATTTCAGTACTGTTAAAAAGCTTCTGGTTCTGTTTGAATGCAGTATTGTATTCGATCAGATTTAATTGACTGTCGATCTGCCAGATGGGTTCACCAATATTTTCTATCAGCGTTTCAAGACTTGCTTTCTGCTGGTAAATCTGTGTTCTTGTTGCCTGATAAAGTTTGATGTAATAATGGGTGAGGTAGATTGTGATAAGAACACTGAATACCATTGCCATTACAAAATGTAATTGGACATATTCAGCTGGAACCGGCTCAGAGGAAGGTAGTGGAATAGCTTCTGTTACGCTAAGTACCATAAGAATTATAGGTAATGAAGCATATGCAATCAGGCTTTTTCGCTCGGTTTCTTTAAAGAGGAAAAATGTTCCCGCAGCTATCGGAAAGTAAAACATGTACAACCCAGCCTGATTTCCGGCATCCTGGTTGGTTAGAAACATGTCAAGGTTTATGGTGAGTGCAAAGATGTTTCGTGCTACATCGAATTTTTTTGTTCTGAATAGTATCAGACATGTTAAATAGCTTCCTAGAAAGGTGAAGTTGCGTATAATCGAATCGGCAATTCCGGTTGTTGATTGTACAATGGCAAAGAGGGTGGAAACGAGTAGTGCTACCAATATAATCCTGTGGATCATCAGTAGTCTTTTCGTTTCTCCTTCCGATTTCCCCTGGGCAATACGGGGGTGAAGTAATGTATGGAAATATCGCATGTTCATTTCTAACAGATCTTTCGAAGATTCCCCCTGTTACGAAATGATTGAATAGGGGTTAACATTCAGGTAGTATAACCTGCTGGCCGGATTGTAAGGTTTCTGGATAAAATGGCTTTCTGATTATTTTAAAAAATACCATAACCTCTTATATTCTTTCAACCCTTCTATAAAAAGTATATATTTCTAATTTAATGTACTGAAAATTAGTAAGTTGACTAATTTGCCGGAATGTTTGAAAACTCTTTGATTATCAGTTTGAAACCGGTAGTTCCCAACATCGCATTACGCTGATTTTTTGTGGTTGTAAGATATCTCATTGAAA
Organism: Bacteroidia bacterium; assembly: GCA_017995075.1. Lineage (GTDB taxonomy): Bacteria > Bacteroidota > Bacteroidia > AKYH767-A > OLB10 > JAJTFW01. The sequence continues at coordinate 8,479 of JAGOJO010000090.1, forward strand.
AGTATATCCTGTGTAGCAATAAATAGAAAACACGCTCCTTCTAGAATGGATATCCGATTCCGAAATTGAAGGTGATATCGCTGAATTTATTGGCATTAAAGACCCATCTCTCGTCTTGAGGTTTTGACGGATCTTTGATCTGGATTGCACCATCAAGCCGGATAATGAAGAAGGTAAAGTCAAAACGAAGTCCTAATCCACTTCCAATCGCAATCTGATCAAGGAATTTATCAGCTTTGAATACTCCTGCTTCCCGGTTGGCGGAGGCTTCAAGTAACCAAATATTTCCGGCATCAATGAATGCTGCGCCTTTTAGTTTGCGAAATATGTCGAAACGGTATTCCGCGTTTCCTGTGATTTTAATGTCGCCAAAACGTTCAAAGAAATCTTCCTTGGTGTTGGAACCCGGACCAAGTTGTCTCGTTCTCCATGCACGAATATCGTTGGGACCGCCTGCATAAAAACTTTTTTCAAAGGGTAGCTGGACCGAGTTTCCATAGGCATATCCTAACCCTCCGGCTATACGAAATACTAATTGTGAATTGTTAAAGTATAACGGTGCGTATAACCGAAGATCGATGTCAGGGCGTAAGTATTGGGCAAATTGAACTTTGAAGAGCGAAGATGGTTTATTGGCACTGGGTGTTTCTCCGGTGACAGCTTTTGTGAGATACAGCGAGTTCCCTGCAAATTCAAAGTTGACTCGGAAGAATAAGTATTTCTTGCGGACATTTAACTCCTGGTTATTGTATACATAACTGAATCGTCCGTTGGCAATAAACTGATCAGTATATCCAAGTACCAGGTTAACATCGTTGAGTTCTGTCAATTGTTTTTTGAATGCCGGATCAAGTTCTACATTAAGATAGTTGATCTCTGCAGGGTAAAAGAAGATGCGGTTGTATCGGGTAGTTTTTTTTGTGTAGTAATAGGAAAGGTTGAAGAGCTGTCGGAAATATTCAGGCCGGTTTTGGGTGTTGAAGCCGGTGCTGATACTGGTTGTTGGATTGCTGATTCTTTTCGGATTCCTGGTGGTGAATGGCCATAACGCTCGAGGAAAATTAATAGTTATCTCCGGACCGATTTCATAGGCGTTGAAGATGGCCAGTTGTCGGGTAGATTCATAGGTGGTGTCACCGAAGTTCTGCTGTAATTCAAGTCCGCCTTTCATTTTAAAGGTGAACGTTTCAGCTCCTTTGAAGAAATTTTTATTACGGTATACAAGGTTTCCTGCAATCCCAAAGTTGCCTCCGTTATTGGTGCCTTCAAATTCTAACTTGATATCTTGTCGGGCCTGCGGTGCAAGTAAAATATTACATTTTAATGGAACTCGTCCGGCAGAGTCTAATCCGGGCATGTTTTCTATTCGGAGATTGACAAACCGGAATATTCCCAAATCAGAGAGGCGCCGGTAGGTGAGGTCAATGTCGGCTTGTGAATAAGTCGAGTCGGTTCTGGTAAAGATGTGTTCAGAGAAATGTTTTGGTTTGTACTGTTTGAGCATTATCCCCTTGGTGACAAACTGCAGCCCTTCATAGGGTGATGTGTCTTTCGCTCCAAAACTGGAGGTCTGTATTGGATCATAATCCATCTCTACCGTGATCTCTTTAAAATAATTGATGCGGTGTTTGTTGTAGATGGTGTCGGTGAATGATGATGTATCGTTGTTCATTGGCCGTGGATTACTGATGTTCATCCATAAGTCGGCTTGATTGGTCTTTAGAGAGGTATCAACTTTGAAAGTTATATAGAGTGGATTAAAACTATAATATCCTTTGTTTTTGATAAGAGTGGTGATCCGATCCCGCTCTTTTTGCAGAGTGTTGTTGGAGTATCGCTTTCCGGTTTTTATTAAACTATTACTGGTGTCGCTTAAAACAATTTTCTGAATAGTAGTGTCTGGTATATTGGAATAAATATTCCTGTACGAATAGGGAAGTCCGGATTTAATACTGTAAATTACTTTGGCTTTCTTTCGTCGGTAAATGGTGGTGTCTGCAACAACGGCATTGAAGTAACCGTTGTTTTGCATGAAAATTTCAAGTTGCTGACTGGATTTCTTCGTGAGTAAAGTGTCAAGCAATACCGGCTTTTCACCGATGGCGGTCTTCATCCACGTTTTGATCTTTCTTTCCTTCCCGCTGTTGGCAAAATGATACACTCCCAGGTGAAAACGGAAGAGACCGAGGATTTTCCTGTTGGGTTTCTGTTTGATAATTGCCACCATGTCCTCATTGTATTCCGGCTTGTCGTTTTTAATGATATTTTTGTTGAGGAGGTGTTCGTTTTCAGGAATGCTCTTTGAAATATTGCAACTGCTGCCCAAAAGCAGAAGCAATAACCCGCAAAGTGTATAATAGATATCGTTTCGCTTCCCGTTCGTCATAGATAGGCAGAGTGTAAAAGTACAAACAGAATTATTCAATCGGCATGTTGTCTAAACCAGTTATCAAACACCTTCGTTCATTACAACTCAAGAAATTTCGTGAGGAGGAGAAGCTGTTAGTGGTGGAAGGTCCAAAAATGGTGCAGGAATTACTGAATCATCCTGAATGGAAAATGAAGGCTGTTTATGCGCTGCGTGATTGGCACTTTTCAGGTAACTTGCCTTGCGATTTCTTCGAGGTGGATGAACGGGAACTCGAACAAATCTCCGGCTTGCAAACCCCCAATAAAGTACTGGCTGTTGTAGAGTATCCTTCTCCTGTTTCTCCTGATAAATTTCAACCTCAAACAGGTCTTCATCTGCTCATCGATCAGGTGCAGGATCCGGGTAACCTCGGAACTATTATTCGTATTGCTGATTGGTTCGGAATCGAGTCTGTAATTTGTTCGCTGGATACGGTGGATTGTTTTAATCCGAAGGTGATTCAGTCTACAATGGGCTCAATTTTTAGAGTTAAAACATATTATTCTTCGCTCACTGATGTTCTTATCCGGAATGCCGGTGCTTCCCGATTGCCTGTATACGCTACTTTACTCGATGGAGATAATATTTACAAAACTGAATTGGCTCGTAACGGGTTGATTATTATGGGCAATGAGAGTAGGGGAGTGAATCCTGTGCTGCAGCCGTTTATTTCTAAAGGTCTGCTGATTCCTTCCCGGTCAAAATCTGGAGGCAATGCTGAGTCGTTGAATGTGGCTATGGCAGCAGGAATTGTTTGCGCAGAATTCTTCCGGCAATCCTTAAAGTAAAATACTTAAATGGTTGATTGTTAGTTCAGTTTGGATGGAACAACCATCTTAAACTCAGGTATTTTTACGAAAAACAACTTTTTGTCGAACTGTCGCTCCATGAGGTAAGTCCCGAACATCTTGCCAATCTCTGTGTTTAAGTTGCAACCGGATACATAGCGGTAAGTTTCTCCCGGTGCGATAAAAGGCTGTTCACCAACTACTCCTTCGCCTTCAACTTCACGGCGAGTGTTGTCAGAATCAATGATATACCAATGGCGACGTTTGAGCTTAATGGCTTGCTCACTATCGTTTTTGATAGTGATACGGTAGGCAAAAACATAATGTGATTGCGCCGGGTTACTATGGGTCGGTTGATAAAACGTCTCCACACTAACTCTGATTCCTGCCGTTACCTCTGTAAAAATTGCCATATTTCCCTTTTCCTTTCATCCAAAAATAGATACCTATTTTGAAACGACCAATACTTTTTGACCAATAAAACATTTGAGGTGGTAAAAGCC
>JAGOJO010000091.1:0-10150 GCA_017995075.1 Bacteroidia bacterium
TTCCTGGTCCGGGCAATTCTTTGTTACTTAAATCGTCCGCAGCAGGTGTTCCGAATTTTGTACTATATGAATCAGAGATTACTCCGATTTTAACTCCTTCCCCGTACACTTGCCATGCCAGTCTTGTTGTATCTGATCGCATTGATCGGTCGCCCTGCGATTTGGCAAGTCCGGTGCTGATGACCTGATTGGGTATGGCGGAACTGGATACGGCCGGATAATTTGGTCGTACATAATTGATCAGTGTTGGAAGTGAATCCAGTTTTGTTAAGTTGTTGATCGGTATGAGTCCGGTGATGATGAATGTAGTGTCACCATTATCAATGAAGTCAGACATGCCATACGGTGGAGTTTGTAAGAGCGCAAATAAGGAATCATATTGTCCGATATTCGCAATGACTTCAATTAACACTTTGGTACTGTCAATCAGATAAACAGTATTGTTAATGGTTACAGTATCTGCAATTGTACTGTCAGATGCTAACTGCGTTAATTCAGATCCGATGATATTAGGTACCTGTCCTCCTGATGGCGGTGGATAGTAAGGGCTAATACATGGATTCGCTTCCATTAACAGTTCAAATGATGTTGTACTGCTGCAAGAAGTGTTTTCGTTATTGGTGACAGTTACTGTGTAGGTGCCTGCAGTAGTAACTGTAATTGTTGGATCAGTAAAAGATCCTGGTGACCATAGATATGAATAGTTGCCTGTGCCGACAGTACTGAAGGTGACATTTCCTCCGTCCGGACAAAGTACACTGCTTGCAATAATTGTTGCATCCGGCAATGGGTTTTCTATGATGGTGAAGCTGGTATCGGTGATACAATCAAAGTAATTGATGGTAAGTGTATAGTTTCCGGCTGCGAGATTCGTAAAGAAACCGAAGTTGTTGCCTACATCATATCCATTTGGACCGGTAAGTGTAAACGTGTCATCCGGACCTTCTGGTTCTTCTCCTCCTGCAAATTCATCAATGAAGAAATTGACATTTACTTCACCGTCATTAATTCCCGGACAAGTAACCTGGCTGATAGTCATATTGCTCAGATCAATTCCTGAACTGAATGATAATGTTACATCGTCGCTATATGTACAACCTGCGAAATCTGTTACCGTTACTGTATAAGTAGTTGTGCCGGATGGATTAACAGTGATCATCTGAGAAACATCACCTGTACTCCATTGGTAGGAGCTGAATCCGGTGGTTGCACTGAATGTTACCGTGTTTCCGGGGCAAGTCATCCAGTTGAAACTTGGTCCTGCACTCACTGAGTAATCGCGGATAGTAAGACTTTCACTAACACCATTACATCCGGCTTGTGAAACAGTCACAGTATAATCTCCGGCTTGTGTTGCATATATCGTTGGAGTGGTAGATCCATCAGACCATTGATAAGTATCAAAGGTGGCAGTAGAGCTTGCTCCGATTGCAACAGCATCAATTTCGTTCCAGTCAAAGACGGCAGGTGAATTTAATGCAATACGAACTTCTGAAACCGGGAAAGCTGTTACCGGGAATGTGATATGTAGTTTACGCGCAACTTCAGGTTGGAAACTCGCTGTGTTGGTATATACCGATTGGAATTGTCCTGTGTATGGATTTTTAACGTAAACTGTATCTATAGATCCAGTACTGTAATTCTCAAAGATGTCAATGAAGTTAATAGGCACTGGATTGAGGTATTCCAGTTCTATATATTCCCGTTGTGCATCCTGGCTTAATGGCGACCATGCATTTCCATTATCTCCGTATGTTGGATATACGTCTGGTGATCCAAGAATTTTACTCGCTGAATAAGGATTTGTACCTGTGCTGTATTCGCTACTTACACTAATTACACTGTTCGCATAACGTAATGAACTAACTTGATCAACACTCAATGGAATGGAGTTGCCAATACATGTCGATATGTATGGTTCTGATGAAGTCACAACCATCGGCAGGATTGGTGAACATGGAGCACATGCATTTCCTGTTGTTACCGCTCCTGGTTCAATCCAGTTGGAGGTTGCTCCCGATAAGGTAAAGTTGATGAGTGTTCCGTTATTTCCGTTGCCACTTGAATCGTCCAGTGCAGTAACAAGTGAATTGTTTGCTCCTGCATTTCCCTGATTGAAGTGATAATTACCGGTTAGGTTGGTAGCTGCTCCTGGAATTTCACAGTTCATGGAAGCAAGAATCTGAGATCCGGTTTTCACGGTATTCCATACTCTTACTTCGTCGATGTTTCCTTCATAATTAACCGTCAGACTTGGTCCGCCTTTTCCAATATAAAAGTAGGTGTTGACGAATTGTAGCGTAATAGTAGCAGAACCTTCTTCTATTCCATTTACAAATAGTTTAACATCGTTACCACTTTTAGTAACTGCAACATGTGTCCATACGTCATTGTTAATTGTACTGACTGTATTCACCGGCTGGAATCCCGGATTGGCAGCGCTTCCAAGAATCAGGAATTGAAGTTTTCCATTGAATAACCGGAACTCTGCTAGACCATCTCCGCCCCAACCAATAATATCACCTTCCACGTCTGTTGTTTTGATCCAGGCTTCCATGGTGAAGTTATTATTGTCGATTGTTGGAATCGGACTTACACTGATGTAATCATTGTCTTTGAAGTTCAATGCAGCAGCAGGTGCAGTGCAATTGGTGTTATAGGTAGCTCCAGCATCTTTAGCTGTAATCCAGTAAGTATTCATGTAAGCTGGGGCATCTACCTGAATACAGTTCAATAACGGGCAATTTGTTGCATTGAATGCAGTGAAGTTTGTGTTATTCGAATTTTGAATGTTTAAGCTGGCAAGTAAAGGATTGGTTTGGGTGTATAGTTGTGTTAACGCCGGGAGCATTGATACATCAAGTGATGTAAGTTGATTGTCGTTTACAGCCAAGAAGGTAAGATTTGTGTTTTGTGATAAATCGATACTGCTGAGTTGGTTGATTTGTAAGGAGGCAGAAGTTAAGTTGGTTAATGAGGTTAAATCCAGACTGGTGATAGAATTGTAACCAACCTCGATCGTTTGCAATGCAGTATTTGCAGATAGATTCAGTGCAGTCAATAAGTTGGAAGTACATCCAAGCGTTTGCAGAGCTGTATTCGTTGATAAGTCAAGTGTGGTTAAGTCGTTATCATTGCAGAACAGAGTAACCAACGAGGTATTTGCGGAAAGGTTTAAACTGGTTAGATTATTATTGTAACAGTTCAGGAAGGTAACTCCGGTAAATGCTTCGATTCCGGTAAGGTCCGATATGCCTAACGAAGGCACTTCAATATTGAATGTATATGCTGATGCTTCGTAACATTCTATTTCTGTGTTTCCATTAATATTGATTGCTAGATTTGAAACCAGTGCCAGCTTAAAATTGGCATCCGGAATATTTACAGTGCATTCACAACCGGTTCCTGGATATATAGCATTATTGTTATCATCACAATCAGTGTTGTCAGAAACATAGCCAACGAGGAAGCAAGGTGATGTGGTTACTGTTGAAGAGTTAGGGTTTCCGTATCCGTCTCCATCGCTGTCCTGATATACAGTTCCGGCATAACCACCTTTCCAGTTTGATGCATTACCGTTGAGTGCAAAATTGTTGAGTGCTCCTGAGTTGTTATTACTGATTAAATCTACAAGTCCGTTTATACCAGTATTGTTTGCATCTGCAGTTCCCTGGTCGAAGGTGTAATAATCTGTAAGGTTTGGAGCATTGTATACATATGCAACTCTTGATTGTTGAATGTTAGTTGCCGATTTTGCAACGTTCCAAACACGTACTTCATCAATTGATCCAGTGAAGAAATTTAAATCGAATTCCGGCCATCCGCCTATTCTTCCAATTCCGTTGCCTGAACTGATATCTCTTACGGAAATATCATTTGCACTGGTATCTGGAGTTCCGTTGATGTATAAAGTTATGTTGGTTCCAGCTCTGGTGACAGCAATATGTGCCCATTGATTGAGTGGAAGTGTTGTATTGCCTTCAAGATAAAACTGGCTGGGGTTTCCTGCTTGTGCCATTTCAAACACCAGTAGATTACCGGCTGTAAAATTAAACCAGTTACCTGCTGCTCCTGATTCATTGGTCCTGTTGCTGAGTACATAACCGTTGTTGGATGTTGTGCGGTATATCCACGCTTCAAGAGTGAAGTCTGATGTGCCCAGATTGAAATCATTCATCTGAACAAAATCATCTGTCCCGTCGAAATGGAGAGAGTTGTTATCGTCGAGGACAGAGTTACAGTTCTGATCAATTGCATCGCAGATTTCAATTGCCATCGGATTGATCAATGAATTACCATCATCACAATCGAGATCGTTGGCAACAGCATCAAAAACTTCGCTGCAGGAGTTGACTGGATTGGCAAGGAAGTCGCCGAATCCGTCGCCGTCAAAATCTGTATAGTAGTCGAGGAATAACAGGTCGTCATCAATGAATGTGTTACAGTTGTCATCAATTTCGTTACAGACTTCAGTAGCGGAAGGCTTTATATTGAAATCATTGTCGTCACAGTCGCCATTAGTGGTGATATAACCAATTGGTGCCGGACAAGTAAACAGTGGAGCTATATCTGCACCAAATCCATCACCATCTGAATCGGGATAGTAATTCAGTGGCTCATCAATAACGATATCACTTCCGTTATCACTGCTCGTTAATACCGGATTGCTACTTACAATTCTGATTCGGTAACCAGTTCCAGAGATACCGGAAGGAATAAGTCCGTTGATTGTATTGGAAGATTGTGCTTCAAGCTCTCCGAGATATTGTTCATTTGCAAAACTTCCGGTCGCATCACTCAGGTAAGCTGTGAAGATGTTTCCTGTGTTGTAAGTGCCGGTGGCTGTAAATGGAATAGCTATCGGGTCATTGGAACAGAACGGACCATATGATCCCGTTAGCTCTAAAGTTGGTGGTGGTAATGCCTCTGCAACTGCAAAGCTGCTGAAAGAGGTGAGTCCCGAAATAAAGATGGAAGTTGGAGTGTTACTGATTATTCCAGGGTATGTCCATGTTCCGCCATCGTATTTACCGACGATGAAACTGGCTGTGTTTACAGGAGCATCTACATCTGCTTCATTCCAGCTGAAATCTGCAAATGCATTAGTGAATGTTGATCCTTCGTTGGTGATTGTCCAGTAACGATTAACACTCTTTGTAGGATCTAGATTTGAGGTTGCAATATCCGGGTGTTCGGTGTTGGTTGTAGATATGGTAAATCCACCAACTCCTGCATTTCCTGATACAGAAAGTTGCACCGGAAGATATCCGACTGCATCACCAATGGGATACGTTAATCCCATTCCGCCTGCTGGAAAGTTTATCTGCAAATTACCCTGCACATACATTAGTGGACTTGCATTGTTTTGAATACTGGCAGTGGATGTTATGATAATTTTATTGGTGCCGGTGATGATGGGACCATAGTTGAAGTTTAACAAAGTGGTGATTGTCTGGTCACCGCCTAAGGTGAGTCCATCCGGATTAAACATCAGTAAAGTACTGATTGTTCCTGTTCCATTCATGGTTTGTCCACCGCTGAATCCAAATATACCGAGCTGACTGTTGCTAAATGTCCCGTTGTTGGTTAAGATGGCTCCGGAGAAATTAAAATTACTACTGCCACTGATTTCAGCTCCGCTTTGAACATCCATTGATCCTGTGAGACCAGCCCACCATTCCATAGGTCCTTCAATGTTTAAGTCGATACCAGGTCCATCGGCGATGGTCAATGTACCTGCGTTGAATTTTACAACTCCATCAACTTCAATGAAAGTTTGGTCAAGTGTTATTGAACTAAAAATATCCACAGTATGATTATTGCGAATAGTGATTACTCCGTCAGTTGATGAAGGTGAGATCAACGCCGGCTCCCAGATTGTACCATTGGATCGTTCCCAAATGCTGAAATCTGACCAGAAGCCACTGGCAATTGTGCGGTAATCTCCTGCTGCTCCAACAGGTACTTGTTCTCCTACAGCATAGGACATGTCTGTGAAGTCAGCAATTCCAGTTGCACTGATTGATGTTGCAAGTGGTGTGTTGCTGGAAAGAATCGACCAAGTGGACGCGTCTGAATAATATTGTCCGACGATAAAGTTGGATGTAATAGCACCGCCATCTACTTGTGCTGCATCCCAGTTGAAGGTGACATCTGCAGAAACGTAGTCGCTGGTATTGTCGTCGAAGAGCCAGTAAGTATTGACTGATTTTCCTGGCTCTATAGCAGAGGAGCTAATTGATGGAGCATCACCGGAAAAATTTCTGACCGTAATTCTATCTGATGCATCGACATCGATTAGTGAAACATTTACCGGACAATAATAACTGCTGTTTCCAACCGGAAAATCAAGTGTTGAGGTGCCGGAAATATAATTTCTGGAAACCGCACCAATTACATATCCGTTGGTTGCGCTGGCTCCTGTGATAGTTCCTCCGGCGTTTAATTCAATCGAGCTGCCGCCTGTGGTAATATTACCGGCAATAAAATTCAATGAGTTCACTCCTGGTGCGCCACCACTAATGGTTAGTCCATTCGCATTGTTCATCGTGAGTCCGGCAAATCCACTTGCGTTGAGTGTTGTACTCGTCAGCGTTTGAGCATTGCTGCCGTTGAACGTGACTTGCAAATTGATATTCCCCCGATTCGTCATTGCAACGCCGGTGTAGTTTAAAGCTGCCGTTCCATTGATCTCTGCGAAACTGTTTACAAAAAGAGTGGCCGTTTCAGCTCCCCAAACAAAGGAGCCGTCAATCGACAGATCACTGCCACTTCCATTTGCAATTGTCAAAGTTCCGGCGTTTACTGTTAGCGTTGCGCCAATTTCAACAATCGATTGGTCGATGGTTGTATTCGAGCTCACGGCAATGTTATGTCCGTTTCGAATGGTAATTACTCCATCGGAGGATGATGGCGGAGTAATAGCTGCGTTCCAGCTTAAACCATCAAATACTTCCCAGTTGGCGGGTGTGGACCAGTTGCCTGATGCCGTAGAGCGATAGTCAGATTGCGCCTGTATATCTTGCGGAAGCAGAAACAGGGCTACTGCTAAAAAGAAGAAAGAGTTTAGTAAATACTTTTTCATATGGAATTGGTTGTTGATTTATGAGGAATGGTCTACATGCAGATGTAGGGCAAATTATCCGCAACTTACCGAAAATAAATGAATTGATATTGATTTATACTAAATTTTTTTCACGGAGACTGGATGTCCTATTATAGCATAAAAGCGATGGCAAGATCAGTCGCATTCATTCGGATTTGAGTAGCCAATTTCCTGACAGAAGTTGATTCGGGTTTCATACACTTCGGGAGGAAGGTCGTGGCGAAATGGAATTTTATGGGTGAAATAAGAGGAAATAGGGTGAAAATTGCAGGATTTTAGTCATTTCATGGCCGAACTTACTACTTTTGTTCTATGCGCAATGAGAATCTGAATAACGATAAAGACCAGTTGACATCTGCGGAAAGGGAGATTGAAAAGGTGCTCCGTCCGTCCGATTTTGGTGATTTTACCGGTCAGGATAAAGTGGTGGAGAACCTTCGGATCTTCGTTAAAGCTGCCGCTCAACGTGGCGAGGCGCTGGATCATGTGTTGTTACATGGGCCTCCCGGTTTAGGAAAAACGACCCTTGCGCATATTATTTCCAATGAGCTTGGTACCAGTATTAAAACTACATCTGGCCCGGTGCTGGATAAACCAGGTGATCTGGCCGGACTCCTGACCAATCTTGAACCGAATGATGTATTGTTCATTGATGAAATTCACCGGCTAAGCCCGATTGTGGAAGAGTACCTCTACTCAGCAATGGAGGATTATCGCATTGATATTATGATTGAGAGTGGTCCCAACGCCCGCTCGGTGCAGATTAAACTGAATCCCTTTACATTGGTGGGTGCTACTACCCGTTCAGGATTGCTTACCGCTCCATTGAGAGCCCGCTTTGGTATCACCTCCCGTTTGGAATACTACGATGCGAAACGTTTAACACTGATCGTTCTGCGTGCTGCTGAGATTTTGAAAATGGAAATCGATGAAGTGGCAGCTTTTGAAATCGCTCGTCGAAGCAGAGGAACCCCTCGTATCGCAAATGCATTGTTGCGTCGTGTGCGCGATTTTGCACAGATCAAAGGCAATGGAAGAATTGATCTCGCTATTGCGCAGTATTCGCTCGCAGCTTTGAATGTGGATGAGTTCGGTCTCGATGAAATGGATAACCGGATTCTGACTGCTATCATTGATAAATTTAAAGGTGGACCGGTAGGTATCAATACGCTCAGTACAGCTGTGGGCGAAGAAGCAGGTACACTCGAGGAAGTGTATGAGCCATTTCTAATTATGGAAGGATTTCTTCAACGTACTCCACGAGGAAGAGAGGTTACCGAAAAAGCCTACAAGCATCTGAATAAAACGTTTCATAAAGATAAAGGGACTTTGTTTGATTGATTTGATAAGCTTACTGAAATAAGGGCAAGTTGTGATGATTTGTTGATGTGGTTTTCAATTGAGAAGTACCATCTTAATGCTTCTGTCTCTACGACTCCGCTTCCGATCGCTATCGGAATCTGCGAGAGCCTCCTTCAAGAGATTTTGTCTTAAAGTGAATTTGTCACTAATGAAATTTATTGGGATATACGGAGTCGGAATACCTATAGATTATGTATTTTTCAAAACGGAATGTTGCAGCACACGAAAAACACCCAATTAATAAAAGACGAAGCACTTCGTCTCGGGTTTTCGCATGTCGGTATTTCAAATGCCGGATTCTTAGAGGAGGAAGCGCCTCGTCTTGAGAAATGGTTGTCGCAGAACATGCATGGTAAAATGTCATACATGGAGCGTTATTTCGATAAACGGCTTGATCCACGTTTGCTGGTTGATGGTGCAAAGACTGTTATTAGTTTGTTGTTGAATTATTATCCTTCGGCGCAACAGGACACATCATTACCACAAATTTCGAAGTATGCTTATGGTCGTGATTATCATTTTGTGATTAAGGATAAGCTGAAATCATTGTTGAATTTTATACAGGAAGAAATCGGGTCAGTGAATGGTCGGGCTTTTGTGGATTCGGCTCCCGTTCTTGACAGGGCCTGGGCAAAAAAGGCTGGTCTTGGATGGATTGGTAAAAATGGAAATCTTATTCATCCGAAGAACGGCTCGTTTTTTTTTATTGCCGAACTGATTGTCGATCTGGAGTTGGAACCGGATGCTCCAATGCGAGATTATTGTGGTACGTGCACTAAATGCATCGATGCTTGTCCGACGAATGCTATTGTTGCTCCAAAAGTAGTGGACGGCAGTAAATGCATTTCTTATTTTACGATTGAACTAAAAGAGGCTATCCCTGACCGTTATAAAAATACATTCGGAAACTGGGCGTTTGGCTGCGATGTTTGTCAGGATGTTTGTCCCTGGAACAGATTTTCATCTCCAACCACGGAACCTGATTTTATACCAAAGAATGAATTGCTCTCGAAGAGTGAAGCTGAATGGCTGGAAATGACAGAAGAGGTGTTTCAACAGTTAGCCAAAGAATCGCCATTACTCCGGCCCGGACTAGAAAACATGAAACGTAATATTCGTTTTATCGAACGTAATGACGAAACGCCTGCACGATAACGTCACTGTATTTATGTCCAAATGTCGTCAGGCACCACACCATCAGCATCTTTCGCTCATCCTTCTTCAGCCAGGTAATAGCTTTCGTAAGTTCTTTTGTAAACAACGACTTGTCGAAGCTTACTTTAGTGAGGATCTCTTTTGAATACTCAAACATTTCTTAACTGTTTTTTAAAAGACAACGAAGGCTAATTTAGTAATGGTTGAGATGAAAAAACGAAAGAATTATTAAAATCTTACATGGGATTCGGTGCATAACTTTTAAGTCGCACTCCATCTGTAAGTTACGTTTTCAAACCCTGCCAGATCTAAAATTCGGTCCACTACGGTACCGGCCAGATCATCAAATGTTTGCGGGCGTGAATAAAACGAAGGCGCTGCAGGGGCGATGATTCCTCCGGCCATCGTTACCGTTCGCATATTTTCTAAATGAATAAGGCTGAGGGGAGTATCTCTTACTGCTAAAATCAGCTTCCTGCGTTCTTTGAGAATTACATCTGCTGCTCTGGTAATCAGATCGTTAGAGGT
>JAGOJO010000091.1:10250-12110 GCA_017995075.1 Bacteroidia bacterium
CCATCGTTACCGTTCGCATATTTTCTAAATGAATAAGGCTGAGGGGAGTATCTCTTACTGCTAAAATCAGCTTCCTGCGTTCTTTGAGAATTACATCTGCTGCTCTGGTAATCAGATCGTTAGAGGTTCCATGGGCAATCCTCGAAAGGGTTCCCATGGAGCAAGGGCAAACGATCATGGTTCCAAATCGGGCTGATCCGGAGGCGAATGGAGCCATAAAATCAGATTTCCCATATACTTTGAAAGGCAGCTTTTCGAAGTCACGGTTCTGGAGTTCATATTCCCAAACATCCCGGGCATTATCGCTGAAAACAAGCCCTACCTCTTCAATCTGGTCCTGTAGCTTTACCAGTTTTTCCAATAAAACCTTGGCGTAAATGGCACCACTGGCACCGGTGACTCCAACAACAACTTTCTGCTTTTTCATGTATACTGCGAATGTAAAAAAAAACAAAGCAGCGACCGGAAAGTTTCGGTTGAGCTATTCAGGATTCGCTTCAGTTTTCTTTTGAAATGTATAAATGAGTCCGAAGCTGATCACACTCGAATACTGGCCTTGATTTAATCGGTAAACAGCTCCGCTTGTATGCTCGCGAATGGGGATGATACTCTGCCAGTACGTAAAAAGGAAGTCGAGGTTGTTGTTCAGGTGATATCCCAGGGACCCCGCCAGACTAAAATCAAAATCATAAAATGGAACTCGTAAATTCAGTGGTCCGTTCTCATCTTCTTCATAGCTGGAAAGCAGATATCCCAAACTTGGACCTGCTTCAACAAAGAAGTTCTTTTCACTCTTATAACGAAGCATCAGGGGCATTTCAACATATCCCAATCGAAGCAGATAGAATGCAGAGTCTGTTCCGTCTCCTTTGAGTGGTTTGCGGCTTCCTTTCTGAAAATAGGCCAGACGGAATCCCAAACTCCATTTCTCGTTAAAGAAGGTCCGAACGCCTGCTCCGGCCATAAATCCAGCTTTATTGAATCCCTGCAGATTGTCGCCAGATACCTGCGAGCCAACTACGGAAGACAACAATTCAGCCTTGAACCTTTGTGCCAGAGCCGGTGAGGAAAGGAAAATCAGAAGTATAAGTAGATTTTTCATAGGATTGCGAATGCTGCAAATGTATTGGTAAACGAACTTAATTCTTGTGCATATTTTAAGATCTTATAGGTGGGCCCACTTATCTACAATGACCTCTTGAAAAAAGTGGGGACTTCGATTTTAAGAAACCGTTAATATTTTGTAGATTTACCCAATACACTTATCCAAAACATGTATAAATTGAAGTTTGTTTTAATCCTGCTTGTGTTTTTTACCGCTACTGTTTTAGCCGGTGAACCGGTTCATTATTCAGAAGTAGTGATCGAAGTAAGAAATTTTAGCGGAGTAAAGCATGTTCCTCTTATTAATGAAGCATTCAGTGAAAGCTGGGGTGAATCGTATGTCTATATGACTTGTGAGGCTTCGGGCTGGATTGTTTTGCGATTAGATGAAAGTATGTATGTGAGCAGTGAACACTTGCTTTCAACATTGAAGGCAACCGGCATTGTATTCACAATAAAAGAAGGTGCGACGGCCACACAGGTCAGTAATGTCTGTAATAGTCAGGTAGTAATTTATTAAGAACCGCGTATGAGAAAAATTTACACACTACTTGTCATCTTTCTTTTTTCGCTGGTTTCTGCTGATACAATTGCGCAGTGTACCGGAGGAACGTCAGGAGGAGGAATTACGCCTACTGCTGCATGGTCTTCTACCAATACATTAAATATTGCGGGGAACTCTTACAGAACTTTTGCTGCGACGGCTGGTGCTACTTATTATTTCAGTTTCTGTGCTGCTGATGGTGGTAGTTCAAC
>JAGOJO010000092.1 GCA_017995075.1 Bacteroidia bacterium
CTTTTGAATTTGCCATGACGAATAACCTGTGGTTCAACTTCCAGTTTTTCCAGTGAGCCTTTGAAGAACATTAATTCAGTGGCCATACCGTTGAGCAGTACTTGTCCTTGTGGATTCAGATAGATTTTATCTGCTGCAGTGGCCAGGTAATATCCGCCTTGTGAGTAGTTATCTGCAAAAGCATATATGAACTTTCCTGATTTGCGGAACTCAATTAAGGCATTTCGGATTTCCTCTACACTGGCAATTCCACCTCGTACCATTGGTACATCCATATAGATGCCCTTGATGTTTTCATCTTTTGATGCCTTGGAAATATTTTTGAGAATGTCGTTCAGGCCGGGCTGATGATTGGACTCAAAATTACTGAAGTTGAAATCTTCAAATGGATTGTTAGATGACCGCTCACGCAATGCTTCGTCCAGTTTAATGTGAAGTACAGTGTTTTCGCTGATCTTTACGTCCGTTTTGCTCATGGATGAAACAGATGCTGAGAGAATGAAGATAAACAGGAAAAACAGCACTACAGTTCCGATAATGAAGCCTAACATGGAGGCAAAGAAGAATTTAAAGAATTGTTTCATATTGTTCTTATGTGATTATAACAAAGATATCAGGAGTATAGATTTTTCGGGAGTTGATTTTGTACGCTTCAGGGTCCGTTTATTGAAGTTGGAGGGAAAATGATGATTTCCTTTCGCCATAAATGAGCCGAACAGTGTATTTCCCTGGCGCCAGTTTGTCCAGAGATAGATCCTGAATGCCTGGTTTTACCGGGGCTGTGAGATAAATAGTATTGTCGGCATAGCCGGTAATTTCTATTCGGACAAAGTTATCATCTTCTGAATCACATTTTATGGCCAGCGTTTTGTCGTTTTTTGCAAAAAAGAAAATACGTTGTTCCGGTTGTTTGAGTTTACTTCGTTTGTATTCTGGTCTGATCTTCTTTTTGAAGGAGAGAGGCGTGTTATTGCCGGTTCCAAATGGAGCGGACAGCGGCTGGTTGAACTGTAGGGTGGCCTGTTGGTTTTTTTGCCATACTCTGATATAATCAACTTCCATTTCAGACGGGAATCGGGTGGATGCATCTACTTTTCCGCCAAATGTCCCTTCAATATTACTAATGGCAAGATTTGCAATAACAGACAACGGAGCATTTATTGCTCCTTTCCACCAGGCCATCGGCTTTCCGTTGAGATACCAGATAACTCCGTCTTCTGTCCAACGTGCGGCGGCTTGATGATACTCGGTTGACCAGTTAGTATTGGTTTTGAAGTAACCTCCCCAATTGGTGCGAAGCAGCCCCATGAAATACCTGTAGTTTTTGCAGCCATTTTTGCAATGAACATCCACATGAAAAGAGTTAGTAGTTGTTCCGCCGATTTCGAATATATCAATCTCTTCGTTCTCTCCGCCAAACAACCAGAAGGCCGGCCATAACCCTTTGCCTGCATCTGCGCGGAAACTGATTTCAAAGTACCCATGTTTGAATTTATCATTGGAGTAGATCATCCCGCTTTGATAATCAAAATGCATGAGGTTTTTAGCAGGAGGCTTTACCGTATTACATGGAATAATATAGTCGTCGCTTTCATAGGGTATAGCCCTCGCCGTTATAGGTGCTTTTCGGGCGGTTAGATGCAGTTTTCCTCCACTGAGCTGAATGTCTTCTCCATCTGAATAATAATTGTAGTCGAGGCTGCAGTATAAATGTCGGGCCCAGGGATAGGTTTTTCGCCATTTGACGGTGTCAAGGAAATTGGAGTTGAATTCATCGCCGCTATTGAGACTGTAGTACTCCATTTTTTCGTCGGAAATTTCGACCATTACTTGCGCATTGACGGTTGTAGTGACCCAAAATGTGACTAGGAATACAATTGATTTCAGTGGAAAATACATGGTCGCGCTGATTTTTACGAAGATCGTAATTCATTGCCACTTTTCAGAGAGCAACCCTCACTAATTTAAGGGATAAAAAAAGGCCTGCAACTGATAGCTGCAGGCCATGATATTCTTTTCGTGTTCTTTAGAGTTTTACAAAGCGAAGTACTGTCGGTTTGTCGCCTTCAATGAGCAGCTGATAAACTCCGGCCGGAAGTTCATTTACAGGTAAAATAATTGGTTGTTGATCCTGAATTTGTTTCGACGTGATAACTCTGCCGGTAATATCATACAACTGTAGTCTGCTGATTTTATTTGCGTCAATAGTTCTGATGCTGATGTAATCACGACTCGGATTTGGAAAGAGCTGGTAAAATGCTGCGTTGGTGTTTTCGGCTAATCCGCTGCAATTGATTACCAGTACATCGGCTATCGGTGAGGTGAGGTTGCAAACGCCATCTGTTACGTTTACAGTATAATTTCCGGTTTGTGTCACAAAGAGTGTGTCAGCTGTGGCACCTGTTTGTAATACACCATCCTTGTACCATTGATACGACCAACTTGGATCGGTGAACGCATATAATGTCACGGATCCACCTTGGCAAAATGCAGTTGGTCCACCTGCGGTAATGTAGGCATCTGGAGAGGTTCTGATTTCGAGTGGCAGTGAATTCAACGGACTATACGATGGTGGATTGGTAGAGAAAATGCGGATAAGGTAATCGGTTCCGTCTATTAAGCCATTCGGTACAGTAATAAGAATTGGAGTTGTTCCTGTTGCAGTAACTGAGCCAAGTACTGTCGGGAAAATAAATTCACCAAATTCATCAGAAAGTTCTACCTGAAACTGGTTGCCCGGATTCCATGTTCCTATCGCATTGATGGCTGCAGTATAAGTATTGTCGGTGCAGAATAACTGAGCAGGTAAACTGAGATTGATATCATTGCTTCGTTTTACAATGGTACCAAGTCCGTCTCCTACTGCAAGTGCATTGGTGCCGGTGAGTATATCAATGTCGTAGATTGGATCCTGGTTTGGACTTATTTCAGTTCCCCATACAGTTCCTCCATTTGCCGTTCTGTAAATTTCGTTGCCGGAACTGAACCATCCGTTCTGTGGATCACTGAAGTGTATGCATCCAATAGGTGCATTTGAATTCACTTGTTTTACGAGTGTCCAGTTGTTTCCTCCATCAGTGGTCGAGTAAACTTCCCCAACATCAGTTCCAATCCAGCCATACATGGCATTGCGGAAATACATGGCCGTGGTGGCATTCGAGCTCGGTGTAGAATATAAGTTCCAGTTGAGTCCGTTGTCGTATGTGCTAAGAATATTTGGCTGATCTACGGAGATAACGATGGTGTCATTTCCAAAACATTGCATCTCTATGAAGTTATATCCGCCTCCTGTGAAGGTAGTAGGGAAGTCAATCCAGGTGTCACCATTGTCGGTGGAGTAGGTGAGTTTACCGTTGGCTCCGCAAGCGTATATTTTGCTGGTTCCGATTCGTGTTAATCCGTAAAGACTTTCACCAATACCACTGAATATAAAGTTCCAGTTTTGTCCGCCATCTGTTGTTTTTACGATTGTACCGTTAGAGCCTACAGCAACTCCTGTGTTGGAATTGATAAATTGTATGTCGAATAAATCTTCTCCTCCGGCATTGCTGTTTTGTGCTGTCCAGGATGTTCCTCCGTTGGTGGTATTTAAGATTGTACCTGCAAATCCTGCTGCGAATACGTTATTGCTGTTGATGACTGATAAAGCATTTAAACGATATTCAGTTAATCGGGAAGATTGATCAGCCCATGTATTACCTGTATTGTTGGATTTAAGAATTACTCCACTGGTCCCAACTGCCATAAAGTTTGAGCTTGAGTTGGCTACAACCGCATTTACATTCATCCAGCTGTTGAAGAAATAATTATTCCAGGTTGTTCCGCCATCTGTTGTGTAGTAAGTATATCCCTGGTCAAATCCCGCAATTCCGTTAGTGGAATTGGCAAAATCAATTGCTCTTATTGAAAGTCCGTTTCCAGATCCTGGATTTCCCAGGGTGCTAAAGGTTAATCCGCCATCAGTTGATTTAATGATTTCGCTTGAGCCTGATGCATATACAAAGTTGTTGGTTGGTGCAGTGATGTCAGTCAGGTCTACATTGCTACCGGTGCTGATAGTGGTCCAGGTTTGTCCGTTGTTAGTGCTGCGCTGTAGGAATCCGGAAACTCCACACATGAACAAGTTGCCGTTTGGACTTGCATCTATGTCTATAACATCAGATGATAGTGCACTGACAAGGATAGTCCAGTTTAAACCGCCGTCGTTGGTTTTGTATAATTGTCCGGATCCAAATCCGCTGGTTAATGCAATGTATCCGGTGTCGTTGGTGGTAAAATGCATGGCGGAAATAGTGTATCCCGGAAAACGGTATGCAATATCCCAGGATGCTCCGGAATTGATTGAAATGTACAGATCACTTTCTGCTGCGATGAACCCGTGCAGACTATCGGTGAATTGAAGTTCGGAGATATCTGTTACAGTTCCGGGGTATTGGGCGGTCCAGCTATTGCCGCCGTTGGTGGATTTAATTACTGCTCCTTTTTCTCCGGCAGCCCAACCGGTGGATGTATTGATAAATGAAATCTTGTTCAGGTTGTTTCCTTGTGGTGAAGGATGTGACCAGCGCCATTGGGCATTTGCCTGTGTGGAGAGTACGATCAGAGTGATCAGCACTGATTTCAGTTTATTGTTCATGGTGATGTTTGTTGAGTCGGTGTTTACGTAAAAATGGCTGAAAGGTTGTGCCTATTCAGAGTAGTTGGTGAAGGAGAAGTAGAGGCCAGGTTTGCCGTTTTCCAGTCGTTCGCGAAAGAGTAGAGAGTCATTACTTAGGCGTATAATCTGGAAGTTCCGGATTACCGGCGGCGTGCCTGCAGGCGTTGCTTTTGCAGGTTCATAGGTGAAGATGAGCAGGCTGTCGCGAAATTCCCAGTTGCCTGAAGCTTTTATGTTTTCAAGAGGAAGTGCGTAGGAGAATGTATTGCTGGTATTGGTGCTGCGTAAGGTCATCAGGTCAAGTGCACTGACTTTCTTCGCCGGCTCTCCCGATTTGTAATAAATGATTTCGTACTTCCACGATTTGAGCAAGTCAGTAATACTGATCTGTGCAGGGGAGAGGATGGGTGTTGATAAAAAGAATGATGCCGAAACGAATTTCAGAAAGTGTTTATTTACAGAAGGGCGATTATTGCTCGGAAGATTTTTTCCTCTTGTTGAGCTCATCGCGGATTTTTGAGGCTGTTTCATAGGCTTCTTCATCAATAGCCCGCATCAGGGACTCCTTTAGCTCTTCAGTTGATAAAGACGCATATTCACTCTCTGCGCCGGATGATTTTTTCTCACTGCTTTTCTTAGGCAATGATTTGGGCTTTTCTTCTTCTTCCTCCTGGGTTTCTCCCTCATCCAAAACCATTCCGGCTGATGAAAGAATAAACTCATAGGTGTAAATCGGACAGTTAAAACGAACCGCCATTGCTATTGCATCTGAAGTGCGGGCATCAATTTCCTTTACCTCTCCATTGGAGTTGGAGCATATCAACTTGGAGTAAAAAATACCTTCTTTCAGGTTGTAAATAATTACTTCGTCAATATTGATGCTGTACTCAACGGCGAAATTCCGAAAAAGATCATGGGTGAGTGGGCGGGATGGCTGCATGTTCTCCAGCTCCACAGCAATGGCCTGTGCTTCAAATCCGCCGATAATAATGGGGAGACGTCTCTTACCATCGTCTTCTCCCAGAATCAGGGCATAGGCCCCACTTTGGGTCTGGCTAAATGAAAGACCTATAATCTCTAACTTGATCTTTTTCATAAACAGTGATGTGAAGATAGAAAAAATCAGGCATGTGCCGCTTTGAATTCTTTCACTGCTGCGATCAGTCTGGGTATTACCTCAAAGGCATCTCCAACAATTCCGTAATCTGCGGCTTTGAAGAAGGGTGCTTCCGGGTCTTTGTTAATGACAACGATTGTTTTGGATGAGCTTACTCCGGCTAAATGCTGAATGGCTCCCGAAATTCCAATGGCGATGTACAGGTTTGGTGATACCGCAATTCCGGTTTGTCCAACGTGCTCACTGTGAGGACGCCAATGGGCATCACTTACAGGCTTTGAACATGCAGTGGCTGCACCTAACAATTCTGCTAACTCCTCTACCATTCCCCAGTTTTCCGGTCCTTTTAATCCACGTCCTCCGGATACTACAATCTCCGCTTCCGGTAAGGAAACTTTATCTGCTGCACGTACAATCTCTTTTACCATTGTACGGAAGTCGGTATCTTTAATAGCTGGTGCAAAGGTTTCTACTACTGCGTCTACCGGATTTTCATTTACCTGGTAAGCGTTCGGTACAAGTGCTATAACTTTGTTTTCACTGCTGAGTGATACATCGGCGAAGGCTTTTCCTGAATAGGCTCCTTTGCGGATAGTGAATTGTCCATCGTTGCTTGGTAAAGAAATAGCTCCGTCAACATATCCGGCGTTTAATTTTACTGCAATTCGTGGAGCAAGACCTTTGCCGCTGAATGAAGCAGAAAGTACAACTACATTCGACTGACTTGCTTTAGCTCCTTCAGCAATGATGGAGGCATAGGCCTGATTTACGAATGATTTAAGCTGATCTCCTGTTACGGAAAGTACTTTGGAAACTCCGTATTTTCCGAGTCGGCCAAGCTCATCTCCAGCAACATCTCCAATGGAAATTGCTACCAGCGATGTGTTTAGTTGTTGAGCAATGGTGTATGCATATGAAGCGGCTTCAAAGGTTGATTTTTTGAATTTGCCACCTGTGTTTTCGGCGTAAAGAAGAACTGACATGGTTATATCTGTCTGGGGTTGGATGTGTGAATGGATGGAATTAGATTGCTTTTGCTTCAGCGTGGAGAAGTTCAACAAGTTTGTTTACTTCTTCTGCATTAACCAGCTTTACCTGACTGCGGGCTGCCGGCTTTTCATAGCTGATGACTTGCTGGAATACTGGTACTTCTACCGGTTCTACTACGTTTAGTGGTTTGGTACGTGCACTCATGATACCACGCATGTTTGGAATACGTGGTTCAGCCATGCCTTCAGTTGCACTTACAACCATCGGTAGAGGACAAGTAACCACTTCTTTTCCGCCTTCAATTTCGCGTTCGAGGGTGGCGGTGTTTCCGTCAATGATTAATGATTTTACCACAGACACAGTTGGCAGATCCAAAATTTCACCTGTCATTGCTGCAACCTGCGCGCCGTTATAGTCGATGGATTCGCGGCCGGTTATGATGAGGTCAAATCCTTTGTCTTTGGCATATTCGCTGATCTGCCTGGCTACAAAATAGGCATCTCTTGGAAGAGCATTGATTCGTACAGCATCGGTGGCGCCAATAGCTAATGCTTTGCGTATTGTTGGCTCGGTGGAAGCATCACCAACATTAATAACGGTAACACTACCCGCCGATGTTTCTGTTAATTCCAATGCCCTAGTCAAGGCAATTTCATCGTATGGGTTGATGATGAACTGAACACCAGTTGCATTGAACGATTTTTGGTCGTCGCTGAAGTTGATTTTGGTGGTGGTGTCAGGAACATTGCTGATGCAAACCAGAATTTTCATAGTACGCTGTTTAAATTTGGAACTCGAAGTTCCTTGATTAGCGGATAATCAACGGGTTCCATTGATCAGTCCGGGGTTTTATTCTTTCTGTGTTTCGAGAGTGCAAACGTACTTCAAACTGCTCAATTTGCCAATACGATTTATAGACAATACTTACATCAGAGGCTGATTTTTACGCATCGATGGATTTTGATGTTACTTTTGCAGCTATCTAATGACTCTCTGGGGATGAATACTGCGAGAATAGATTCTTTGTTACAGTTAATACAAGATGATCCGTCGGATCCTTTTTTAAAATATGCTTTAGCATTGGAGTATTCTACTGATATTCAGTATATTGATAAGGCTATTCAATTGTTAAAGCAGCTTCAGGTTTCTCACCCTGATTACCTTCCACTTTATTATCAGTTGGGAACGCTGTTGAAAAATGCCGGGGAGACGAGGGAAGCATTGCAAATTGTAGAGTTGGGCATGCAATTGGCGCTCGATCAGCAGAAACCACATGTTTTCCGTGAACTGGATTTTCTGAAGGAAGATTTGGAGTAGTCTCCGTTAGGCTTTGTTTGTCAGTGCTTTATATCGTTTTTATCAGCGGATTGTGATTTTTTGTCCGGCTTTCGAAGTTGACTGATGAAAATCACTCTGTAAAGTATATTTTTGCCTTTCAAACTTATTTACATGAGAGAATTACAGTTCAGAGAAGCCCTGCGGGAAGCGTTAAGCGAGGAAATGCGCCGTGATGAGAAAGTGTTTCTGATGGGTGAAGAGGTGGCTCAGTACAATGGAGCATATAAAGTGAGTCAGGGTATGCTGGATGAGTTCGGCCCGAAACGTGTTATCGATACACCGATTGCGGAATTAGGCTTTGCCGGTATAGGTGTGGGTGCTGCTATGAACGGTTTGCGTCCGGTGATTGAGTTCATGACATTTAACTTTTCATTGGTGGCTATCGATCAGGTGATCAATTCTGCCGCGAAGATGATGAGTATGAGTGGTGGTCACTTTCATGTTCCGATCGTTTTCCGTGGTCCTACTGCTTCTGCCGGTATGTTGAGTTCTCAGCATAGTCAGGCATTCGAAAACTGGTACGCAAACTGTCCTGGTTTGAAAGTGGTTGTTCCGTCTAATCCTGCAGATGCGAAAGGTCTCCTGAAATCAGCTATCCGCGATAATGATCCGGTGATTTTTATGGAGTCGGAACAGATGTATGGCGATAAAGGGATGGTTCCTGAGGGAGAGTACCTGATGCCGATTGGTGTGGCTGATATTAAGAAGGAGGGGACCGATGTTACAATCGTTTCTTTTGGGAAGATGATGAAGGTGGCGTTGAAGGCTGCTGAGGAATTGACTGCTGAAAATATCAATGCAGAAGTTATCGATTTGCGCTCTGTTCGTCCGATCGACTATAATATGATTATTAACTCGGTGAAGAAAACTAACCGATTGGTGGTGGTGGAAGAGAGCTGGCCATTGGCTTCTATTGCTTCTGAGATAGGATTTATGGTTCAGAAGAAAGCATTTGATTACCTCGACGCACCTGTTGTTCGGGTGATGGGTGGTGATGTGCCGCTTCCTTATGCACCAACGTTGATCGAAGCATATCTCCCGAATCCGGCTCGAGTGGTGAAAGCTGTGAAAGAAATTATGTACATGCAAGCGTAGTTTGCTCATGATAAAATAAAAAAGGCTGTCTTTCCCGGACAGCCTTTTTTATTTCTTATTTCATATTACCCAGCTTTATTCTAGCAGAGTAGTGAGATCTATACTAGTCGATTTATCTTCCCTGACCTGGTCGTTGTGCTCTTCTTTCTTTTATCCGTTCAAGTAATTCTCTTTTAAAGTCTTCTTCTGCGCGATAAAGTTTAGCCACTTTCTTAATCGGCAAGGTTTGCTTGAATTGGTTGTGGTATTTCTTTAATAAGTCAATCTCTTGTTGGCGAAAAGTAATTTCTCCGTCTACAATCTTCTCTACCTCTTTGTCGCTGAGTGTTTCGAAGTTGTCCTTCGTGTCTTTGGCGGCTTTGTTTCTGTTTTCGCGGATGACTTTGAGTTCTTCGGAAAACTGATTGTATACCGGCCAGAATTTTCGGGCTTCATCGGGGGTGAGGTTCAGTCTTCGGGTGAGGAAAGCGATTTTCATTGATTCAATGTCTTCCCGGTCTACGCCTTTGCCGGGTCCTTGTGAAAATACCGGACTTGCAGCGCCGATCATCAGCAGGCAGGCCATAAAGAATCGGAGGATGGAGGATTTCATATTCATTGGTTTATAATTCATTAATAAGCGTGGTTTCGTCAGATGCTTCCAGCAGGTAGTTTTCCATTTCAGTTTCATCGATGGATTCTTCCGGAGTAGCATTATCGTTGTATACCGATTCAGCAATTAGCTGTTCTTCTAATTCAAGATAATATCCGCTTTCGATGAGGTCGTCGGTTGTGATCGTTGTTGTTTCGGTGAATTGTTGTTCCTGAGCTGGTCGATTAATGTACAGGATACCTAGTACTAAACATCCGGCAATTGCAAGTCCGGCAAGTATTGGCTTAACCTTGAATAGACTGAGTATGGATTTCCGGCTGCTGATTTTGTCTTGTATTGCAGATGGAAGAGTTTGAAAATAATCTTCCGGCGCATTAAACGCAGCAGTTTGACGAAGTTGGCGCAGGATAGGGGCGTCCTTCAATTCGTCGTCTGTATGTTCCGGATGCTGATTCATGTTCATTGGATGGTTGTGGTGAAGATAAGTTTAATCTCCCTTTATATATTTTTCGACTTTGGCTACTGCATGGTGGTAAGAGGCCTTGAGTGCACCAACGGAAGTCTCTAGTATAGTCGACATTTCTTCGTATTTCATATTGTCGTAGTAACGGAGATGGAAGACTAGCCGTTGTTTTTCTGGCAGACTAAGGATCGCTTGTTGTAGTTTGAGCTCCAGTTTGTTGGAGTCGAAGTAGGTGTTCTGCTCAAGCTTGCGGTTTAGCTCTGCTTCTACATCGGCAATAGGGAGGAAAAATCGTTTTTTCTTTTGCTTCAAAAAAGCCAGACACTCATTGGTAGCAATTCGGTACATCCAGGTAAAGAGCTGACTATCTTCCCGAAAGTTGTCGAGATGATGCCATATTTTCACAAAGGTGTTTTGAACCAGGTCGTTAGCGTCATCATGATCGATAACCATCCTGCGGACATGGGCATATATCTTTTGCTGGTACTTCTGTACGAGGAGATTGAAAGCGTAATGCCGGTTGTTTCCTTCCGGATCACGAAATCGGGCTAATAATTCCTCATCACTGAATGATGTCATAGAGTACCGGTTGACTGAATTGGTTGGACAAGTGGCAGCCGGTTTGGTTTAACGCAGGTTGAAATTAAATTTCCGGATGAGGTTTTCAGGCGTGTACCTGCTTCCTTTTCATCACGGTTTCTACGGCATTAACGATATCGTCGCTTTCCAGTTTGTACTTTTTCATGAGTTCATCTGGTGTTCCGCTTTCACCAAAAGAGTCGTTTACGGCAACATATTCCTGGGGTAATGGATTGTTTTTGCTGAGTACCTGTGCTACGGCATCTCCTAATCCACCAATTCGGTTATGTTCTTCTGCAGTAACTACGCAACCGGTCTTTTTCACCGATTTCAAAATAGCTGCTTCATCAATTGGCTTGATGGTGTGAATATTGATGATCTCTGCGGAGATTCCCATCTGCTCGAGCTTTTCACCGGCTTCAATCGCTTTCCATACCAGATGTCCTGTGGCGATTATCGTTACATCGGTGCCTTCATTGAGCATAACGGCTTTTCCGATTTCGAAAGTTTGGTCAGCGGGAGTGAAGTTGGGAACCGTTGGGCGACCAAATCGCAGATATACTGGTCCATGGTGATCGGCAATGGCTATTGTGGCTGCTTTTGTCTGGTTGAAGTCGCAAGGGTTGATTACAACCATTCCTGGTAACATGCGCATGAGTCCGATGTCTTCTAATATCTGATGGGTGGCACCATCTTCACCGAGCGTTAAGCCGGCATGTGAAGCGCAGATTTTTACGTTCTTGTCAGAGTAGGCGATCGATTGACGAATCTGATCATATACCCTTCCGGTACTGAAGTTGGCAAAGGTTCCGGTGAAAGGAATCTTGCCTCCAATGGTGAGTCCGGCCGCAATTCCCATCATGTTTGCTTCTGCAATTCCGGTCTGGAAAAAACGCTCAGGAAACTCTTTTGCGAAAGCATCCATTTTCAGCGAACCGGTGAGATCTGCACAAAGGGCAACAACGTTATTGTTCTTACGTCCGAGCTCGGATAGGCCGGCGCCGAATCCTGAACGTGTGTCTTTCTTTTCCGTGTAGGTATATTTTTTCATGTTGATAATAGTCCGATTAATTGATGTTTACGCTAATGCTGGTCCCGCTGGCAATGCGGAATGTTTTTTCAATGGTGTAGATTACGCCTTGTGAATTTTTTGGCCGGAAGATGATCCGGTATAAACCGGGCTGTAGTACTACACTTTCCTTTATGCTGTTGAGCGCTATGCGATGCACCCAACGGAGTTTATTTTTGTCTTCGAGGAGTATGTCTCCATAACC
>JAGOJO010000013.1:0-40302 GCA_017995075.1 Bacteroidia bacterium
GCTACACCAACAAATGGTGGTACAACTCCTGCTTATCAATGGAAGGTGAATGGCACAAATGTAGGAACCAACAGTGCAACATTTACAACAACTACGCTAACCAATGGTCAGATTGTTACTTGTGTTTTAACGAGCAATGCCACGTGCGCAAGTCCGACGACTGCTACATCGAATGCAATTACAATGACAGTAAACCCTTCAGTGGTGCCTTCGGTTAGTATCTCTGCAAACCCCGGTAGTACGATCTGTGCAGGTGCCAGTGTTACATTCACTGCTGTACCAACTAACGGCGGTGTTACTCCTGCTTATCAATGGAAAGTGAATGGAGCTAACGTTGGAACGAATAACGCAACATTTACAACAACTACGCTAACCAATGGTCAAATTGTAACTTGTGTGTTAACCAGCAATGCAACATGTGCAATTCCTGCGTCTGTTACTTCTAATTCGATCACCATGACAGTTAATTCTGTGGTTGTACCTTCAGTTTCTATCGTGGCAAATCCCGGAAGTACCATTTGCACAGGCACCAGTGTTACATTCACTGCTACACCAACAAACGGCGGTGTTACTCCTGCTTATCAATGGAAAGTGAATGGCACAAATGCAGGAACCAACAGTGCAACGTTTACAACAACTACGCTAACCAATGGCCAGATTGTTACTTGTGTTTTAACGAGCAATGCCACGTGCGCAAGTCCGACGACTGCTACATCGAATGCAATTACAATGACAGTAAACCCTTCAGTGGTGCCTTCGGTTAGTATTTCTGCAAATCCTGGTAGTACGATCTGTGCTGGTACTAGTGTTACATTCACTGCTGTACCAACTAACGGCGGTGTGACTCCTGCTTATCAATGGAAAGTGAATGGATCTAACGTAGGAACGAATAGTGCAACATTTACATCAACCACATTGACCAATGGTCAGATCGTAACCTGCGTATTGACCAGCAATGCTACTTGTGCAAGTCCGACTACCGCGACTTCAAATGCAATTACAATGACAGTAAATCCTCTGTTGACACCTTCAGTAAGTATCGCAGCGAATCCGGGTAGTACTATCTGCGCTGGCTCCAGTGTTACATTTACCGCAACACCAACCAATGGCGGAACAACACCGGCGTATCAATGGAAAGTGAATGGTGGCAATGTGGGAACCAATAGTCCGACCTTTACTACAACTACTTTAACAAATGGTCAGATTGTTACTTGCGTATTGACGAGTAATGCTGTTTGTGCAAGCCCGACCACATCTACGTCGAATGCAATTACAATGACAGTGAATCCTGTTGTGGTGCCTACGATTTCGATCTCTGCAAATCCCGGAAGTACAGTTTGTAATGGAACCAATGTTACATTTACAGCTGTCATTACAAATGGTGGAACAACTCCGGTTTTTCAATGGAAAAGAAATGGTAGTGCTGTTGGAACTAATAGTCCTACTTATTCAAGTAATACATTTCTTACAGGAGAAGAAGTATCATGTGTCTTTGTAAGTAATGCCTTGTGTGCGAGCCCTGCCAGCGAAAATTCGAATACGATCACGATGACGGTTAATCCAGTTCTGACTCCATCAGTAAGTATTTCAGCGAGTACGGGAACATCCATCTGTGCAGGCACGAGCGTGACATTTACTGCAACACCAACCAATGGCGGAACTACTCCTTTGTATCAATGGAAAGTGAATGGAGCAAATGTTGGAACCAATAGTACAACGTTTACTACAACAACACTTACCAATGGACAGATTGTAACCTGTGTGTTAACCAGTAATGCCGTTTGTGCGAGTCCGACTACAGCAACATCAAATGCACTTACTATGACCGTGAATCCATTATTGACTCCGGCAGTAAGTATTGCAACGCTTTCAAGTAATATTATTTGCTCAGGTACCAGCGTGACTTTTACAGCTACTCCTACCAATGGTGGTACAACTCCGGCTTATCAATGGAAAGTAAATGGCGTGAATGCCGGTACTAACAGTGCAACATTTACAACTACAACTTTAACAACAGGCCAGGCTGTTACTTGTGTGTTGACAAGCAATGCAACTTGTGCGAGTCCGACTACAGCAACTTCGAATGCGATTACAAGAACTGTGGTGGCTGGAGTACCGTTGATTACTTCTGTAACACCGTCGTCGGGTCCGGTAGGAACTTCCATAGTTATCAGAGGAACTCGATTGGCAACTGCTACCCAAGTCCAGATTGGCAGTGGATCAACCACGAGCATGATCGTTTCAGGTGATACAATGATTACGACAACAGTTCCAGCCGGCTCAACTACAGGAATTGTACGTGTTACGAATGTTTGCGGTCAAAATACAACGGGTGTTACCTACACAGTGACTTCTTCATCGGTTACTTTAAACCTCGGATTGTTTATCGAAGGTTTCTATATTGGCAGTAATACCATGTCTCCAGTGTTGTTTAATAGTGGAGCAAGTTCAAATCCATTAGCCTGCGATAGCATCACCATAGAACTGCACAATACGACCAACCCTTATGCAACTGCTCATACAGTAAATGGATTGCTACTTACAAATGGTACCTGTCAGGTAACTTTCCCGGGAAGTGCGCTGGGTAACTCATATTACATTGTTGTGAATCATCGGAACACGATTGAAACATGGAGTAAATTGCCGGTTTTAATGAGTTCTAATACCAGTTACACCTTCAAGCAGTAGATAACGCAAAAAGAGCAATGAAAGGGGTCGGTTTCGACCCCTTTTCTGTTTAAATCAATACTTGGATGCATATATTGATTGTGTAACTTTGGCTCCGTTAATAGAATTTGAAATGAACGAAAATGCAGGTTTTGGCACTAAAGCCATTCACGCGGGTCAGGAACCCGACCCAACTACCGGAGCTATCATGACCCCGATCTACCAAACCAGTACTTATGTACAGGAATGGCCGGGAAAGCATAAGGGTTATGCCTATGCACGCGGTAAAAACCCAACCAGAAATGCTTTGGAACAGTGTATTGCTGCACTGGAGAATGCTGCACATGGTTTATGCTTCAGCAGTGGACAGGGTGCGAGCGATGCAATTATAAAAATGTTGCGTCCAGGTGATGAGGTGATTGCTACCAACGACTTATATGGTGGAAGCTACCGGATGTTTACAAAGATATTTGAACCAATGGGTATCAAGTTTCACTTTGTAAATATGTATGATGCAAATAACATCAAGAATTTTATAAATGCTAATACGAAGATGCTCTGGGTGGAAACTCCAACCAACCCGACGATGCAGATTATAGATGTAAAAGCATGTGCAGCCATCGCTAAGGAAAATAAACTGATTCTGGTTGTAGATAATACTTTCGCCTCTCCATACCTGCAGAATCCTTTGGCACTTGGCGCTGACATCGTGATGCATTCTGTAACAAAATATCTCGGTGGACATAGTGATGTGGTGATGGGTGCTATCTGCACAAATAATAAGGAATACTATGACCAATTAGCTTTTATTCATAATTCTTGTGGAGCTACACCCGGACCAATGGATAGCTTTCTGGTATTACGTGGTTTGAAAACCTTGCATGTACGCATGGAACGTCATTGCCAGAATGGTAGGAAAATTGCCGAGTATTTAAAGGCGCATCCGAAGGTAGATAAAGTCTATTGGCCGGGATTTCCTGATCATCCGAATCATGAAATAGCAAAGAAGCAGATGAAAGATTTTGGAGGAATGATTTCTTTCACGTTGAAGAATGCAACAACGGAGGAGACATTTACAATGGCATCTAGAGTGCGCGTATTTTCGCTGGCAGAATCACTAGGTGGTGTGGAGTCTCTATTGAATCACCCTGCAACCATGACTCACGCTTCAATACCAAAAGAAGAGCGGGAAAAAGCTGGTGTAACAGATGGATTAATTCGCCTAAGCGTGGGCATTGAGGATATAGAAGATCTCATTGCGGATCTTCAGCAGGCTATTGGATAAGTTATCCATGGTTCATAACTAAAGCGGGGTCATTTTTGACTCCGCTTTTTTTGTGATTGTTCCTTTGAAAAGTGTAATAAACGAAAAAGGCTGCATCCGTGTAAATGCAGCCCTTTTACTATAAAGAATCGTTAACTTTTAACTTCCGCACATCAAACATCCATCTGGATTGTCGAGTGAGCAACTAAGCTGATCAGCAGCACTTGGCGCATCATCGGTGAAATCATTTACAACAGGAGCTGAACCCTGTACACTTGTTACCGAAGAAGCAGTAGTGGTTGTAGTCGCCATAACAGCTTCTGCCGGATGTGGCATCATTTCATATTGTTTATCTACCGTAAACTTGATAGCGCTTGCAGCTGGTTTGGTGCGCAGGTAGTACATGCCGGTTTTGAGACCACGCTCCCATGCATAGAAATGCATCGAGGTAAGTTTCGCAAAGTTTGGTTCAGCAATGAACAGATTCAATGATTGACTCTGGCAGATATATGCCCCACGCTCAGCGGCCATGTCGATGATCGTACGTTGCTTGATTTCCCATACTGTTTTGTAGAGTTCTTTGATCTCCTGTGGAATTTCAGCAATATGTTGTACAGATCCGTTGGCTGCGATGATTTTATTCTTCATGTCGTTGTTCCAGAGGTTCAGACGAACAAGGTCCATGAGGAGATGTTTATTTACAACAATGAATTCTCCACTTAATACGCGACGGTTGTAAATGTTGGTGGTGTATGGCTCAAAGCACTCGTTATTTCCGAGAATCTGTGAGGTAGAAGCTGTTGGCATTGGAGCAAGTAACAACGAGTTGCGTACACCATGCTTTTTCACCTCTTCACGTAACACATCCCATTCCCAACGATCTGTTGGTTTTACATTCCACATATCAAACTGGAAGATGCCTTGTGATACAGGTGAACCTTCGAATGTTGAATAAGGACCTTCCACTTTCGCCAAATCTTTAGAAGCGGTCATTGCAGCATAGTAGATGGTCTCGAAAATTTCGCGGTTGAGTCGACGTGCATCTTCACTTTCGAACGGATAACGCATCAGGATAAACGCATCGGCCAATCCCTGCACACCAATTCCGATCGGACGATGACGCATATTACTGTTGCGGGCTTCTTCAATCGGATAGTAGTTCACATCGATGATGCGGTTCAGGTTCTTGGTAGCGACGTAAGTGATCTCAAATAATTTCTGATGATCAAACGAACCGTTCGTTACAAAGCGAGGTAACGCAATAGAAGCAAGGTTACATACTGCAACTTCATCTGCTGCTGTGTATTCAACAATCTCTGTGCAAAGATTCGAACTCTTGATTGTTCCCAGATTCTTCTGGTTACTCTTCTCGTTGCAGGCGTCTTTGTAAAGGATATATGGTGTTCCTGATTCAATTTGAGATTCGAGAACGGCTGTCCATAATTCACGCGCTGGAATAGTACGACGTGCACGGCCTTCCTCTTCATACTTGGTGTAGAGTAACTCAAACTCCATTCCATAGCAATCAGCCAGACCAGGAGCTTCATTCGGGCAGAATAAACTCCATTCGCCTTCTTCTTTCACACGCTTCATGAACAGATCCGGAACCCACAGTGCGTAGAACAAATCACGGGCGCGGATTTCTTCCTTACCATGGTTTTTCTTTAACTCCAGGAATTCGAAAATATCAGCATGCCACGGCTCCAGGTATACAGCAAATGATCCTTTGCGTTTTCCACCACCCTGATCAACGTAACGCGCTGTATCATTGAATACACGCAACATCGGAACAATACCATTGCTGGTGCCGTTGGTGCCGCGGATATACGATCCTGTAGCACGTACATTGTGGATGCTTAGTCCAATACCACCGGCACTCTGTGATATCTGTGCAGTTTGCTTCAGCGTATTGTAGATTCCCTCAATACTGTCCGATTGCATCTGCAACAGGAAACAAGAGCTCAATTGTGGCTTTGGTGTACCAGAATTGAATAAAGTTGGTGTGGCATGCGTAAACCAACGCTCGCTCATGAGATTGTAAGTCTCAATGACCGCATCGATGTCGTTCAGGTGAATACCCACCGAAACACGCATCAACATGTGCTGAGGACGCTCAACCACTTTATTGTTGAGTTTCAGGAGATAAGACTTCTCTAGCGTCTTGAATCCGAAGTAGTCATACCCGAAATCCCGGTCATATATAATAGTAGAGTCCAGAAGATCCGCATGGGTATTGATGACCTCCATCGCTTCATCAGAAACGAGGGGTGCTTTCTTACCCGTCTTAGGATCAATATATTCGTACAAATCCTTCATCGTTTCAGAGAAGGACTTTTTCGTGTTTTTGTGTAGATTGGAAATGGCGATCCTGGATGCAAGTAATGCAAAATCAGGGTGTCGCGTGGTAAGAGAGGCTGCTGTCTCCGCTGCCAGGTTGTCCAGTTCTGTGGTGGTCACGCCATCATACACACCTTCAATTACCTTCTGAGCTACCAGAATGGCTTGAACGTGGTCGGGCGAGAGGCCATAGCACAGTTTCTGAACTCGTGCGGTGATTTTATCAAATTTCACCGTCTCCTTTTTGCCGTCTCTTTTTATAACGAACATATCTGCTGTGTGTTTGTAAGGTTAAAACTCGTTTATTCTAGTACTATAAGGTTCAGACTCGCAATTATTGCCTTCGATTGGAGCGACGATTATCCCTACAACGCGAAGACGCTGTTTTTAAGTATCCGGTAAGATCAGATGAGTTTGAAAACCAGCGCTTTTCTCAACAAAGGTGAGCAGCAGCTGAACCGGGTACAAATCACGTTAAAGATATCGTTGAACCCAAGGGGTATTTTTTCACATTAGGGTTCATTTTTCAACAAATCATGGGTGCGAAAAAATAAACCCTAAAAAATTTTGTTTCCAGCCGGAAATGAACTAATAGAGGAAAAGCATGTTTGTCTAAAATAGTAATGATATTCAGAAAAATTATTTTCCCCTCTGAGAAACTGCTTTTTCAGAGGGGAAATGTAAATCTGCATTCTTTGTATCTGATCTCCTGTCAATGGATTACCATTTGACTTCCGCTTTGTTTTCCTTCGGTGGAAATTATGATGAAATAAATTCCTTTTTCCAGATGCGGAAGTTGTATTAATCCTCCTGTTAAAGGAAGTTCGGTGATATAACGGCCAAGCATATCCGAAAGATAAATTTTGTCTACGGGCTTTTTTATAGATAATTGAAATGTACCGTTGTTGGGATTGGTGAATTGCAGATATTCTGCGGGGTTAATTTCAGCCGTTCCCGTTGGTGTAGTTGGTGATTTAAATAGTCCGCCGCCAAAAGTGGTGACCCACATTTCATTGTTGCGGAAGAATATTCGTTCAGGCTGTTTGAAGGGGAAGCTGTGTTCCCGCTGAAATACCGGATTGGCAGTGTTCATTCCGGTTGCTTTCCACAAGCCTGATGTTTCTGTGCTGATCCATGCTTCTCCTGTGTTGATTGGATGGAAGCTGATAGAACTTACTCGATCAACACCGTTAAATATTCTTGTCCAGCTCTGGCCACGGTTAGTTGTCTTGTATAGTCCGCCGAGTCCGTTAGGTGGTCCGCCCCAGCCACTCCAGATGCAAGCATACCATGTGTTTTGTGTTGGATCTGTGGGGTCAACAACAATGTCTTTGGTGTAATACATCATACCTGCGTCGCTTCGGTCACTCCAGGTACTGCTGCCTGCGGGTAAATAGAATACTCCCGATGAGGCGGTGAACGCTCCTGTTGCATCTCGTCGTGCTGAATAACTGGCGACCAGACTCCCGTCGTTGAGTACGATGATATTAAAAGGGTGTCCTTCTGTTCGTGGTGGATTATTCAGTTTTACCCATGTACTGGCTGATCCTGCATTCAGGTTTTCTGTTTTCCAGATTCCTCCTTCTCCAACACCCATGGCATAGTGTATCACCGAGGCGAATAATCGGTTGCTGTTTGTCGGGTCAGCAGCGAGCCATATAACCGGGTGATTGAAATCGTGTAAGGTGGTCCAGCTTGTTCCGTTGTTGTTGCTGTATCGGATGGTGCCTAAACCCGGATCGATTCGTGCATCGGTGAGATAGGTTGTCTGGTACATATCGTGTACGGTAGAGGTGGCCGCATAAAGTACAGAGCTCACAGGATGCTTTAAAACATAATAGGTGGTATTCTGTGTTGTTGCAGCAGCCATGCGCCAGCTTTCTCCGCCATCGTCACTTCTGATGCCATTGATATCGGAAGCTGCACTGAAGAGTTGTTGGTTGTTGTTCCAGCAGAGCATCCAATGTGATGTGTTTTCCAGACCGATTCCATTGTATGACTTTAATACCGGCGTGTTTACTCCATTCAGATTTTCATCGGCATCATCTACGTAAGCTTGTCGCCAGGTAGTACCTCCGTTGGTGCTGACATGTACAAATCCAAGGTCGGTAAAGGCGATTTGGTTTTTGTCGTTTTGTGCTACAGCTAATCCTAAAACATATTCTCCATATCCCCAGCCACGATCTCCTCCGTCTCCACTCCAGCCGGTAATAATATTATTGTTGAGGGAGGTGAGAAATGTATTTGTCCAGGAAGATCCTGCCGTGGTGGTTTTGTAAATGACCGGGACACCGTTGTTTTGATCTCCACCTGCTGCATATATAGTGTTGATGTCGTTCAGTGCACAGCCGATAAAAAATATTTTATGGTTAGCAGAGATGCCATTCATGCGTTGTGTCCAGCTGGTGGATGCTCCATCGCAGGAGTAGATGCCTGCACTTGCACTGAAGTCGGCTCCGGTGATTCCGGCATATAAATCGATTTGTGGAAATGCGGTGGCGTATAATTTAACTGCGTTGCCATCTCTCGCTCCGGCAAATGATCCCATTCCCATTCCGGCAGGCCATCCGGTTAAGGTCATGGGTATCCATAAACTTCCGCCGTTACCCGAGTATAACATCCCGGCTGACGTTCCAACATATATGAAGTTCCCGTCAAAGAATGCACCGGCAAGATGAATGCCGTTTCCTCCGTTGCTGAAAGTGTAGATGAGTTGATAGTTGGTGCCGCTGTTGTTGGTGAACCATAGTTTGTCGTATCCGGCCAGGAAGTAGGTGTCGGTCCGGTTGGGATCTGCATATATCGTATAGGCCTCACCGTTAGATGGGTCGGGTAAGGAGTTCCACGTTACTCCGCCATCTGTGCTGACTACCGGCCTACTCATATCGATTCCGTTTTGGGCGGAGTGGTCTATGGCAAAAATGGAATCCGGGTTGGAGGTAAACGAAAGGGAGACCGTGGTGCCACCCTGCAGTTCTTCTGCATGTATGAGCGACCAGGATCTTCCGAATTGGGTGCTTCTGTAAAATCCACTCATGTCAGAACTGACCCAGATTTCGTTCTTGTCGTGCGGGGAGATGACGGGACTGAAAAAAGCTCCTCCGCCACCAATTCCTTTAGAGGTCCAAACAGGCACCTGGCTGAATCCGGCACCATACATCAACAGTGCGATCAGCAATAGCAGCTTTCTTTCCATAACGGATAAGATAACTGAATCTGCCCCGGAAAGTGATAGAAATAGCTGCTGAACTTACATCTAACCCTGTATTGGTTAGTTTGAATCAGTTGATATGAGGGAAAATTAGTCGCGGTTGAGTGTAAACCATGTCATGTGCTGCGTTTTCAATTATCCGGATAGTGGTGCCGGGAACAAGAGCAGAGAATTCATCAGCCACAGCTTTATACATCGGGATGCAATGTCGGCCCAGTAAAATTGTGACCGGTGCTGTGAGCTGCTTCAACATGTCTGAATTCAGTGAGGAAGGACTCTTCTCATTTATCATGCGGTGTAATGCACCTGCATTGGCGGCCATGTCCCACCGAATTTGCTCGGGAAAGGCAATAAACCCCCGTGATCCGTTGGCATATCTCATGAGTGTGGCTACGGCATCCGCTGATTTTCCCTCTTCAAAACAAACCCGGATTCGCTGAAAAGCTTCGGCTCGTTCTTCCCGAATCGATTGGTATCGCTCCTGGTCGTTAATCAGAAAGGCCAGACTCGGTTCTGCAAGTATAATCTTCGTAAACAAATCTTTTCGGATAGCCGCAGCTGTTAGTACTACTGAACAGCCATAACTATGGGCGATGACTTTGCAGGGCGGTAAATTCAATGCTTCAATAAATCGAATGAGATCATTCGCATGTTGATCTGCATTGTAGTGGCTTGTTGACTGAGGATCATTCGGCAGGTGGAATCGTTGACTCAGACTGATGAACCGGTATCCTTTGCTGAGATAAGCAGAAAGATATTGTCCATGGATCATGCTGGCGGCCGCTCCATGGACAAATAGTACAGGTGACCCGGACCCTTCTTCTGCGTAGTGCAGAATAGTGTCGCCGATATTAATGGTGGAATAATTCACTGTTGTTGATTTCGTGTTCCACAATAATACTGCGTTTTACCATACTCGGGAGAATGATAATCTGCAGTTTTACTTAATACTCGGGCAGAACAGGCTTGTTTCCCATCACCGCTTCGATTCGATTCATGATTTCTTCTGTCAGCAGTGGAACAATGTTCAGCGAATCGAGATTTTCATCAAGCTGTGATACCTTGCTGGCACCCAGAATGGCGGTACTGACATTTGGGTTTTTCAGACACCAGGCAATTGCCATTTGTGAAATGCTCACACCAAGATCATCCGAAATTTTCTTCAGTGTTTTCACTTTTTCAAGTCTTTCGGGCGTGATGTTCCGCTCACGAAGCCAATCCATACCCTGCATACTTAAACGGGTATCTCCTGCTTCTCCTAAATATTTACCGCTGAGCAAACCGGATGATAAAGGTGACCAGATGGTAGTGCCCATTCCCTGATAGCGAAAAATGTGGAGATAATCGTCCTCCATTTTCTTCCGCTCAAAAAGATTATATTGCGGTTGCTCCATTACCGGGGCAATGAGGTGATGCTTCTCTGCTTCCAAATGCGCTTGCAGAATTTCCTGTGCGCTCCATTCAGAGGTTCCCCAGTATAAAATTTTCCCCTGCTGAATAAGCGTGTTCATCGCCTGAACTGTTTCGAGGATAGGTGTATTTTTATCCGGACGGTGACAGAAATATAAATCGATATATTCTACCTGCAACCGTTTGAGTGCCGCGTCACATCCTTCCAGAATATGTTTCCGGCTTAAACCCCGTTGGTTGGGTTTGTTTTCTTCAAATCCAAAAAACACTTTGCTCGATACCATGTATGAACTTCGCGTCCAGTTGAGCTTCTTTAATGCATTTCCCATCACAATTTCGCTCTGTCCACGTGCATAGATTTCGGCATTGTCGAAGAAATTGATACCAGCATCATAGGCTTTTGCCATTAATGTTTCACTGATATTATCTTCAATCTGTTTGCCAAAGGTGAGCCAGCTGCCAAATGAAAGTGCGCTGATCTGTAAGCCTGTATTACCAAATTTTCTATATTCCATCTGAAGGGTTCTTTAGATTGTAAAAATAGTGGACACAATCATTCATCTTGGAAAAATACCCTAATTTTGTTTGTATGAAAAGAGGATTGATTATCACTATGCTGACTCTTTTGTCGCATTGTTTGCCGGCTCAAACCACTAAAATCCTGTTGGTGGGCAATAGTTATACTGCAGCAAATAATCTTGCTTCGGTAATTTCTCAGCTCTCTTTGAGTATGGGTGATACAGCTGAGGTTTATGCAGTAAATCCCGGTGGATATACTTTTGAGTTACACACTGTGTATGCTCCGACATTGGCAATGATTGATTCCATGGACTGGGACTTTGTGGTGCTGCAGGAACAAAGTCAGCGACCTTCTTTTCCTCAGTCACAGGTAGAAGTGGAGGTTTATCCCTTTGCCCGATACCTAGACAGCCTCATTCATGTCAATAATCAATGTACAGAAACTGTTTTCTATATGACATGGGGGAGGAAATACGGCGACGCAGGAAATTGCGCTTTCTGGCCACCAGTATGCACTTTTACAGGAATGCAACAACAGCTTCGTGATTCATATGTGAAGATGGCGAATGATAATGCTGCATTGGTAGCTCCTGTTGGGGAAGCATGGGAGCGAAGCTGGAATACTGATTCAACTATCAATCTCTGGGTATCAGATAATAGTCATCCTGATGTCACCGGTACTTATCTTGCCGCCTGCGTATTTTATGCTACGCTTTTCCGCCAATCGCCAGTGGGTGCTTCCTATACGGCCGGACTCTCTGCATCTGTAGCAACACATCTTCAGCAAATGGCATTTCAAACGGTATTTGATAGTCTGGATACATGGAACATCGGCGACTATGATGTTGTTCCACAGTTTGCCGCAAATATCGCCGGACTCAACGTCCAGTTCGATAATCAATCATTGAATGGCCTTACGTACTTCTGGAGCTTCGGAGATGGAGGTACATCTTCAGATAGTTTGCCGCAACATACTTATACCTCGCCTGGTAATTATCAGGTGACTTTAACAGTAAGCAATGGTTGCACAGGAGGTACAGTAACTCAAACGATCAACGTGACTTCTACTGCAATTGGTGATCAGATGAATGAAATTCCCTGTATATCGCTTTTAGAGAATGGAGTGTTTCAAACAGATTGCAGTTCGGGTTTAGAAGTGAAAATATTCACGTTGGACGGGAAACTTGTTGCTGATGAAACGATTGCGCCGCAAGGAATTTTCCGTGCAGTTGTTCCCGGCCCTGGCTTGTATATTGCTGTTTTTCAGGTGGATAATATCATTGTGGCGAGGAGCCGCTTCACCCGGATTTATTAAGAGAGTTTTCACAATTTTCAGCTTATAACTTTCGATGGTTTCCCGATAGAAATCATTAGGATCGTATTTGCCTATTCCCTACATTTACGATCCCCAAACAAATCTCCACTTTTCTTAACGATGGAGATCCAGCTACCGAAATAAAACCAAAACAATACACTCTTATGAAAAAAATCCTACTGGGCTGTCTGTTAGCCCTGGGCATGACTACAACACATGCACAGGTTGTTACAGGGTCAAATGCTGAAAAGCTACATCCATCTGCAGAGATGTTGCGATATGATGATCGCACGACTGCACCACTGTATGTAAAATTTAAACAAGGTGCATTTGTTGCAGGAACTTCCGGAATGGAAGCTATGCGACAGGTATTGCAGAGTGGAACAGCTGATTCATGGCAACTGATCCGTACAGACGCTGATGATCTGGGAATGCAACATGCCCGTTATCAGCAATACTACAACAATGTAAAGGTGATCACCGGTGAATACATTCTTCACCTGAAGCAGGGAAATATCGTTTCTGCAAACGGATTATTCTACCGCGGACTGCAGTTGAATACGAATCCAGCGTTAAATGAAAAGGCAGCATTGGATGCGGCATTGAGAGCAATTGGTGCTTCCAAATATCTCTGGGAGTCTTCAGCGGCTGAACAGGAGATTCTTTCCGGTCACAATCACGGTAGCGCCTATCCGAAAGGAGAGCTCGTTGTATTGCCTAAAGTGGAGTTTAATGCTTCCAAAGAAAATACACTCTGCTGGAGATTTGATATCTATGCAATGGAACCACATGAGCGCTGGTATATTTATGTAAATGCGCAAACCGGTGAAATTATTTTTAAAGAAAACAGAATCTGTACAATCACGGTAAACGCTACTGCGGCTACCCGTTACAGTGGATCACAAACTTTCCAGGTAGACAGTCTTTCGGCTACTAGCTACCGTCTGCGTGATTTTACCCGTGGAAGCGGAGTAGAAACTTACAACCTTGCAAATGGAACTACCTATGTAAATACTGATTTTACAGATACCGATAAAAACTGGACACCCGGTGCGCCGGACAATGCTGCGTTGGATGCACATTGGGGAACACAGAAAACTTATGATTACTACTTCGGCATCCATGGACGTAACAGTTATAACAATGCCGGTGCTGTTCTTCGTTCTTATGTTCACTACAGCAGTGCTTACAACAATGCATTCTGGAATGGTTCTGTGATGACTTACGGTGATGGAGATGGTTCAACTTTCTCTCCGCTTACAGAACTGGACATCGTTGCGCATGAATTGACGCATGGTGTTACCAATTTCTCTTCAAACCTGGTTTACTCTTATCAGTCAGGTGCATTGAATGAGTCGTTCTCTGATATCTTCGGTGTAACGGTTGATTTCTTTGCACGTCCTGCTCAGGCAAACTGGACAATGGCAGATCAAAGTTATACACCAGCCACTCCCGGTGATGGAATCCGTTACATGAACAATCCAAATCTCGCAGGAGATCCTGATACATATCTTGGAACAAACTGGTATACAGGTGCAGGTGATAATGGTGGTGTTCACTATAACAGTGGCGTACAAAACTTCTGGTATTACCTGTTGTGTGTGGGTGGAACAGGTACTAATGATTTCGGTTTTGCTTACAACGTAGCAAGCGTTACAATGGCGAAAGCACGAATGATTGCTTACCGCAATAACTCATTCTATCTTACTTCCGGTTCACAGTATGCAGATGCAGCTTACTATTCATTGCAGGCGGCTACTGATTTATATGGTCCATGTTCTCCTGAGGCTTATTCCGTAAAAAATGCCTGGGATGCAGTAGGTGTTTATGGATTGTCATTAAATGCAAATGCAACAGCATCAGTAACTGGTGGAGCTTGTACAGGTTCTACTATACAGTTCACTGCAGCAGGTGGAGCTACTTATCAGTGGTCTGGTCCTGGTGGATTTTCATCTACCAGTGCTACACCAACCATTGCGAATGCATCTACATCTAACAATGGAACTTACACCTGCGTTGTAACTGCTGCGAATGGTTGCAGTGGTACAGCATCAGTAACTGTTAATGTTGGACCAGCTCCAAGCGTTACAGCTACCGGTGGCGTGGCGATCTGTAATGGTG
This sequence comes from Bacteroidia bacterium, assembly GCA_017995075.1. Classification (GTDB taxonomy): domain Bacteria; phylum Bacteroidota; class Bacteroidia; order AKYH767-A; family OLB10; genus JAJTFW01. The sequence continues at coordinate 14,845 of JAGOJO010000013.1, forward strand.
GTACTGCACAATTGCAGGCTACAGCATCAGTACCAGGGCAGGGAGGAAATATTGGTGTGAATACAACAGCATTGCCAATTCCTGATTCTCCAAACCCTGCTGTGACTTCTAATATCACTATCAGTGGAAGCTCCAATGCCAGTGCGGTGATTGCTATTACGATTGATTCTTTGACGCATACATATGATGCCGATCTTAAAATTGAACTTGTTGCTCCGAATGGATCATTGATTACATTGGCCAATGGTGTCGGTGGATCTGGAGATAATTACATTCGTACCCGACTTGTTACAGGCGGAACCGCATTTGCAAATGGTGTTGCTCCATTCACAGGAAACTTTGCTCCTCAAACTGCATTCAGTAACCTCACTGGTTCTGCAAACGGTGTATGGGGTTTACGGATCACTGATCTTGCTGGACAAGATGTTGGTACTCTTTGGAAATGGACACTTGAATTGCCAGGTAACAGCATTTCTTCATACAGCTGGAATCCTTCAACAGGTTTGAACAATGCTTCTATTGCAAATCCGGTTGCTAGTCCTGCTTCAACTACAGTTTATACTTGTACTGTAACCGATAATAATGGATGTACTGCTGCCTCTTCAACTACTGTAACTATTGGAACATTGTCTACTACAGCAAGTTCTACCAGTGTTACCTGCAATGGTGCTGCAAATGGAACTGCTACAGTTTCTGCCGCTGGAACACCTACTTATCAGTGGTCAAATGGTGCGAATACAAGCACTATTTCCGGACTTACTGCAGGTTCATATACTTGTACCGTAAGTGATGGCTCAGGATGTACTGCTGTTCAGGTTGTGACCGTTACTCAGCCACAACAACTGGAAGGCTTTATCACTACACAAAACGCTAATTGTGGTGCCAATGATGGTTCAGCGTATCTGACAATTTATGGTGGTACCTCTCCATTCACAATTGTATGGAACAATGGTGCAACTACTCCGAATATTTCCGGACTTGGTGCTGGAACATATAGCGCTACTGTGACTGATGCGAATGGTTGTACATTCTTTACAAGTGGTGTGGTGAGTACAACAGGCACAAATCCTCCTGCTACTCCAGGTTCAATTACAGGTACTAAAAATGGAGTATGTCCTGGCACTACTAAAACATATAGCTGTCCTTCTGTTGCAAATGCATCTACTTATACATGGACCGTTCCTGCAAATGCAGTGATCAACAGTGGTCAGGGAACGAATTCAATTTCTGTAACATTCCAGAATTTATTTACTACCGGCCCTATCACAGTTACTGCAGGAAATAGTTGCGGAACAAGTAATGCAAAATCTGCAACACTTCGCAGTACGGCTCAGCAACCTGGAACAATTACTGGACCTGCAAATAACCTTTGCAATAGTTTAACTACTTATAGCATTCCTGCTTCTACAACCGGTGCTACTTCTTATACATGGTCAGTTCCTGCAGGTGCAAGTATTGTTTCCGGTCAGGGTACTACAAGTATTCAGGTGCAATGGCCAACTTCACCAATCAGTGGAGGCAGCATTTGCGTTGTAGCTAACAATGCTTGCGGAAGCAGCACGGCTCGTTGCAAAGCAAGTCTGACTACACTTCCATTGAAACCAACTACCATCACCGGACCTACAAGCGTTTGTGCCAACCAGTCGAATCTTACCTATTCAGTAGCAACACAACCTGGTGTTACTTATACATGGACAGTTCCTTCCGGAGCTAGTCTCGTGAGCGGACAGGGTACAGGTACTGTTGTTGTAAACTGGAGATCTACTACCGGTTTGCTGAAAGTTAAAGCAGGAAATGCATGTGCAACTACCAGCGATAAATCCTTGCAGATCGTAGTTTCATGTCGTGAAGGAAACTTTGGAACATTTGATGCAGCATTGATGCCAAATCCAAGTAATGGTCAGGCAGCTATCCGTTTCAATGATGAACCTGGAGATTATGTGGTAACTGTTTCCGATATGCTTGGTCAAACTGTTCTGCGTGAAAGCTCTTCTCAGCGTAACTTCAACCTGAACATGACAGAAAATGCACCTGGAATTTACCTGGTTCAAATTCTGAACAGTAACGGTGATAAGAAAGTGATGAGAATGGTCATCAGCGAATAATAGTAACCTCTATATGAAAGCCGGTTCGATTGATTTCGGACCGGCTTTTTTTATGATGATGCTCAGTTGTTTTTCCGAAAGTAGAATTTAATAGTACTTTTGAGGTTAAACCTATACCTCATGAAGCCTGCATCTTCCAGTATCTTTTCCGGTTATTTCTTCTTCACAGGTGCAATTCTGTTTACCGGCGCCTTGCTGAAAATTGGATCTTCTCTGTTTGTTCCTTTAGGTTATGCTTTCTTTCTAAGTATTGTTCTCTATCCTGTTTGTCATCTGCTGGAGAAAAAAGGATTAAGCCGGCAACTGGCAATAACGATTGGGTTAATCTTATTGCTTGCATTGATCAGTATTTTGATTTTGTTATTTAGTCTGCAGTTGCAGCATATTTTTGCTGAATGGCCATTGATCTACGCAAAACTTTCTGAACTGCTGATATCCGTTCAGGCTTATCTGTTGGAACGTTTCGGTATCAGTAATGAACAAGTAATTAAGTGGCTGGAAGATTCCTTAAACGGTTCCATTTCTTCTTCGGTAGGTGTTGTGGGAACAACCTTGCAATCTCTCCTCGTAAATCTTGCAATTCTCGCGCTGATTCCGGTTTATACGTTTTTGATTTTGTTTTACAGATCTCGCCTTGTTGAGTTTCTGTTATTACTATTGCCAGGTCAGGAACGTAGCAGGATTATCGAGGTGATCCAACTATCTGTGCATACGTACTTCAAGTTTATCAAGGGAATGGCTGTAGTTTATTTTTTGGTGGGAACATTAAACTCAATTGGACTTTGGTTAATGGGTATTCCGTATGCATTTTTATTTGGCTATCTCACAGCTGTAATGACATTCATTCCGTACGTAGGAATTATTGTGGCAAGTATTTTACCGATCACTTATGCCTGGATATCCTACGGAGTAATCTGGTATCCGTTAGGTGTAGTGGCACTTTTCGCAGTTGTTCAGTACCTTGAAGCGAACATCATCTTTCCATGGGCAGTCGGGCAACGACTGGAATTAAACACTCTGGCTACATTAATAGTAATTGTAGTCGGTGGGATTATCTGGGGCGCATCCGGTATGATCTTATTTATTCCATTCGCTGCTATCTTAAAACTCGTAGCGGATCGGATGCCGGGCTGGGAAGCTTTGTCGATGTTTTTAAGTAATGGAGCTAAATCAACGAGTGAAAAATGATGCGGCTATTGATTGGAATAGCTCATGTATTTTTCTTTGATATATACCGCCATTTCATATTGCGAAAGTGATTTCAATAAAAATTCCGAGAGTCCTAAATAATCGATGAAAGCATTGTATTCATTATACTGCATTTTGATTAAGCCTGAACGGGAATAGTTGGCCAAGACTTCCCGCAGTAATTCACGACGACGGTCGTTATTCATCATCTCAGCCACTTTGCGTCTGCTTTGTTCTTTACGGCTGAACTCTTCGTATAAAGCTGTTAATGGGCTCTGCCAGGCTGCTACTCCTGTTAAACGATAATCTTTCTTGTTATAACCAAGTTTCTTTATATCGTCTTCAATTCTGTTCAGATCACGGGGTGCAAAAACTGTAAAATCATTCAGTGTTGACACTAACTTCTTTAATCCGATAATGATCTTGTACGATGACATCATCGCAGAATCCCGGAAACAAATTTTCACGGATTGGTACCCAAGTGCTGTAATAACGATAGTGTCGTTCTTTTCTGCAGTTACTGTAAAAGAGTTGTCAGCACCTGCAAATACTCCTTGTTGTGTACGCAGGTTAATTGCCATCACCTGTTCCAGCAATAACGATGGAGAATTTTTATCCATCGCCTTTCCGTTGATGGTAATCGATTGTTGTGCATTAGCGGTTGTAATCAGGGAAAGCAGAAAACAGAAGAGGATAAAAGAAGATTTATACAAAAAACAGAAAGCAGAGGATTGAACGAACCCTCTGCTTTCTGTTTTATTTATTTTTTCTCTGATCATTCTAGAAAGTAACTTCAACGGATACTTCTTCTTTTCCACGTAGCACTTTCACCATTGCTTTGTCGCCTTTTGTGAATTTCCCCAATGCTTTCATGTAGCTCATCATGTCGCCAACTTTATTGTCGCCTATCTGTAATACTACATCACCTGATTTCAATCCGGCTTTAGCGGCAGGTTTTCCATCACTAACACCATCGATTCGCATTCCCTCGCCTTCAAAAGCATAGTCGGGAACAACACCAAGTGTAACTTTAAAGCGTGGACTTTCTTCGTTCGAATCATCCTTCGTTTTTACGAAGCTGATTTTTCCTTTATCATCCAGTTTTTTAATCAATGTGATCATGTAATTCAGGATGTCAATTTCTCCTTTGTAATTGATGAATTGCTCATCATCAGAAGGTTTGTGGTAGTCGTTATGTGTACCACTGAAGAAATGTAGTACGGGAATATTTTTCAGGTAGAAGGAAGTATGATCGGATGGACCAACACCTGACTCTGTGGTTTTGGTTTTCAATCCGGGAATGTCAATGTAATTCATCGTAATTTTCCATGCGTCCGAGGTGCCGACTCCGCTGATGATCAACACAGGTTCTTCTGTTTTCAAACGGCCAATCATATCCATGTTCAGCATGTAGTTCATTTTCTCTAACTCCAGCGTTGTGTTTTTTGTGAAGTAGCCTGATCCTAATAATCCTTTTTCTTCGCCTGAGAACGCTATGAAGAGGTAGTTATTGCTTTTCGGACCATTCTCTTTCATGTAACGGGCCATCTCAATAACGCCGGCAACACCACTTGCATTGTCGTCTGCTCCGTTATGAATCGCCGGTTCACCTCTATAAAGTGACTCTTCACCTCCATGTCCGAGATGGTCGTAGTGTGCACCGATAACAATTGTGTTTTGCGCATTATTATCCAGGAAGCCCAATACGTTATTTCCTGTGGCTTCTTCCTTGATGATTTCAGCAACCATCTCAACTTTTACGTTGTCACTTAAGCCTTGACTTTTTTCGCGGGTCAGATACATCACCGGAATATTACAAGGCGCAACACGTATCTTGGATTGAAGTACCGGTTCCTTCATCTCCTTGTCGGTTGTATAAAAGACAATACCGGCCGCGCCATAGGCAATTGCACTATCGATGCGTGTGCGTAAATCAGCCTGTTCAGCAAATTTGGAGTGAGGGCCACCTTTGTCAGGAGTTGAAGCATCTATAAAGAAAATTTTTCCTTTAAGGTTTGATTTGTCTTTATAGTCGTTGTGCTGTTGGGCCGGAGCATTGATGCCATAACCTACCATTGCCGACTGACCTGAAGCGCCGGAGTTAGCCGAATATGCAAGCGGGTAACAATATTCACCTTCAGCAATCGCGTTACCAGAAATTACCAGTTTGGTTTTTGCACCTGCTTTAACATGCTTTGTGAAAGTGAATGGTTGTAAAAAACCGTTCGTACCTTTTGGTGCTAAGCCTATAGATTTAAATTCTCCGATGATATAATTTCGTGCAAGTTCTTCGCCTTTTGTTCCCGGTTCGCGACCGCCAAACTCATCTGATGCGAGGGTAGAGATGTGTTTCTTTAACAACGGTTTGATCCGTGTTGAATCAAGTTGGGCTACAGCAGGTGCCGTCAAAAGCAAACAGGTTGCTATGAACAGATAATGGAGTTTTCTCATTTATTGGCGGATTTTAACAAGATTACAAAGGTAATTGAAACCACCTGTATTTCATCTGAAGAGATGTCGTAATACGGTAAAATAGAAAAGCCTAAGGCATTTGTGGTGACTTAGGCTTTCTGTTGTACTTATAACCCGTAAATGGGTGGAAATCATCCGTTCACCCAGGTGCGGACATCGTCGATGGAAGGCATAGTTGCTTCCAGTTTTAACTTTTTACGCATCCCGCCCAGATCATTGAAGAGTTTATTGGGATTCACAGCCTTTAACTGGTCGCGGGTTTGAATGCCCATTTTCCGTAGAACATCATCCCAGGGAGAAGGGATTCCCTCAAGATGTGCTACCTCATGTTCAAACGAGGAGACTGCCTGCTCGGGTCGCATCTGTGGGAAGAACAATACATCCTGAATGGAAGGAGAGTTGGTCATGATCATACTCAAACGATCGATGCCGATTCCGAGTCCTGCTGTTGGAGGCATTCCATATTCGATGGCACGAAGGAAATCTTCATCCAGTTGCATGGCTTCTTCATCACCACGTTTTCCTAATTCCAGTTGTTCTTCAAATCGCGCACGCTGATCGATCGGATCATTCAACTCAGAGAATGCATTGCAGATTTCTTTGCCGTTGCAGATGGCTTCGAATCGCTCCACGAGTCCTTCCTTGGTGCGATGTTTCTTAGCCAGCGGACTCATCTCAACGGGATAGTCAGTAATGAAAGTTGGCTGAATCAGTTTATGTTCGCAATGTGCCCCGAAAATTTCGTCAATCAATTTACCACGACCCATGGTATCATCTACCTCAACTCCCAGTTTCACTGCAGCTGCACGCATCTCCTCTTCTGTCATTTCTGAAATGTTGACTCCGGTAAAATGCTCGATAGCTTCGTACATGGTAAAGCGTTTCCACGGACGTTGGAAGTTTATAACGTTATCGCCTACCCGAACTTCTGTGGTTCCATGCAGTGCAAGAGCTACCTTCTCTACCATTTCTTCCACCAGCTCCATCATCCAGTAATAATCTTTGTAGGCGACGTATAATTCTACTTGCGTAAATTCAGGATTATGGAATCTTGACATTCCTTCATTGCGGAAATCCTTGGCAAACTCAAAAACACCTTCATATCCTCCAACGATCAGCCTCTTTAGGTAAAGCTCATTGGCAATACGCAGATAGAGTGTCATGTCGAGGGTATTGTGATGTGTTTTAAACGGACGCGCTGCTGCTCCTCCGTATAGTGGCTGCAGAATCGGTGTCTCCACTTCGAGATATCCTTTTCCACCCAGATACTGTCGGATGCTATTGACAAGCTGCGTACGCTTGATAAAAGTTTCGCGTACCTGAGGATTTACGATAAGATCGACATACCGCTGACGATAGCGCTGCTCCGGATCAGAGAAGGCATCAAATACTTCACCGTCTTTTTCTTTTACTGTTGGAAGAGGGCGGAGTGATTTTGTAAGAATGGTAAATTCTGTTACATGCACGGAAGTCTCTCCTGTCTGCGTTTTGAAAACATAACCCTTTACACCGATAATGTCGCCCGTGTCAAGCAGCTTTTTGAAAACGGTATTGTAGAGATTTTTATCCTCGCCCGGACATAAATCATCGCGACGGAAATACGCCTGAATACGACCGCTTGCATCCTGGATCTCGGCAAATGAAGCATTCCCCATGATCCGGCGCGACATCATCCGGCCGGCAATAACGACCTCCTTAAAACCCTCCGGATTCTGCTCGAAACCGGCATGTATCGCAGCGGCAGAGGTGTTTACGGGATAGAGCTCAGCAGGATAGGGGTTGATTCCCAGCTGATAAAGTTGTTCAAGGCTTTGACGTCGGATTAATTCCTGTTCGGTAAGTAGATGTGACATATTCTCGGGAAATGGAGGTCAAAGGTAATAAATTAGGCGCATTGGGAAGAGACCATTTTAAGGGGCTAAAGACCTCCGGAATTAGATGAAAATAAGCAGGAGGGACTTCCGGCGTTCAGGACTGGTTTTGATTCCTGTGAACTGACGAATGGAATCGGTTTTTATGTCAGCACCCATGTCCACATGGTTTCCTGGTTGATAGGGTCACAGAAATTTTGGATATTGGGCAACGGAAACTCCTTGACAATTGTCCAATGGTGTAGGTGATTGTATGTAAAAGTCCCTGGATTTAGACATACCGTTTAAAAGTTAAGAAATCGGGCGGGTTTAAATTTCAACACAAAACGTAATCCTCATGAAAAGAATTTGTATGCGAAAATTACTCTCTAAAGTTTATTGGGCGTTTCTTTTTTTATTGATCACCCATGTTTCTGAAGCACAGATACAGGTTGATTCAATGCCCCTGCCAACCGGATATACAAATAGTGTGTTACGCCAACGTTCGGATATGATCGCACGACAGAATGGTGAGGTATGGATATCTTTCTATACTCTCGGGGTATTTCATTACACCGGAAGTTCATGGGTTATCTATAATCCACAGAATACTTCTAATCAATTGCCCTCTCTACAGGTACATAAATTATGCCTGGATAGTTCCGGAGCCATGTGGATGGCAAATGAGTTAAGTCTTACAAGAATGGACGTGAACGGGTTCAAGAATTACTTCTTTTCTTCACCGTACAACAATGTTTCAAATCCTATAACCGACCTGGTAGAGTCGCAGGGTAAAGTGATCATGTCAACGAAGCATGGACTATATGTACTTGATACTTTGACATCGGTATGGCAATCCTATACAACCCAAAATTCAAACTTACCAAACGATACCATTAATTCACTTTTTGGTGAACCTGCCGGACCAACCTGGATATGCACGAAATTTGGATATGCCAGATATAATCAAAACAATCTGGTTGCATTTCCACCTGCCGTCAGCGGACTTCCGGTAAATGAGGTGAAGTCGATGGCCGTCACCCCATTTGATACCCTGCTAGCGATGGGGAATGATGTTTTGTACCGAAAAGCAGGAAGCAGTTGGTTAAACATTGACTCAGTTTACCTAGGATATCCGGAAGCTAAAATGTGGTGTGATTCAGTTTCCTTTGGTGAGTTAGCCTGGAAAGGTGAAAGTACTAAATTCATCACAAACCTGATTGTGAATTCAAACAGTGATGTGTTTTTTGTCAGATATAGATCTTCTTACCCAACGGTTGGAGTTTTCGTGCTTGAACCAAACGGGAATATGAATTACTCTTGGGCATACACTGAAGTTTTTTTGAATACTGTAGCTGACTTTTATAAATCCGATTCTATTCTTATCGGCGGAGGACTTGCTTCAACGTTTTTGCGCATGGTTGAATCGCCCAATTTTGGAAATTATATTCAATCTCCCCCACAAAATAGCTTTAGCCCTCCTTATGATTTTGATTTTGTAATTCCTCCTTCCTATAAAGGAAATTCAATGGAAACCTTGCAAGGTAACAAGATTACTTCGGCAGTATTGAATCGTGGAGATTGGGCATGGGATCCGGTTGCTCAAATACCTTTGTATGATATTCCTCGGGGGTCCGACAAGCGCACGTTATATACTGCAGCTATATGGATGGGAGGATTTGATACAGGAGGACAACTCTATACAGCCGCAATGACTTACCGTCAAAATAGTTCAAGGGATTTTCAGCCGGGGCCGCTGGATACAGCCGGAAATTCAGATATCCTTACGACATCAGTATTTGATCATATTTGGATGACTCGCAAATCAGATATTGATGAATTCAGGTATCAGTATGCAATGGGAAATGTAACCAATGGTACTTACATTGTTCCGCAATATATCCTCGACTGGCCGGCATCTTATAACGACCCCGCCTATCCGCAAAATCTTGCTCCGTTTGTCGATGTAAATGGTGACGGAGAATACAATCCATACGATGGAGATTTTCCTGAAGTAAAGGGTGATCAGATGTCATGGTGTGTTTTCAATGATGACATGAGTAAAACGGAGACGAATTCAATTCCGATGTTTGTGGAAATTCATGCTTCTGCGTTTGGTTCCAATTGTATGGGTACCCCGGATGCACTAGGTCGAATTCTTTCTTATACCACTTTTTATCATTTTGATGTGTACAATAGAGGTTCAATTGATTTTGATTCCTGTTATTTCGGAATATGGTCAGATTTTGATTTAGGAAATGGTGCAGATGATTACATGGGTTGTAATCTCTCAGCTAATTCTTATTATGTTTATAATGGTGATATCGATGATGAGGGGAGTGTTGGATTTGGATTATGTCCTCCCACACAAAGCATTTCCTTTCTGCAAGGCCCATTAGCACCTTTAGGAGACGGAATTGATAATGACCATAACGGTTTGGCGGATGAAGCGAACGAAGAACTCGGACTTTCTGCTTTCACTTATTATGAAAGTTCTAATAATTTGCCAACCGGGAATCCTAATGTAATGGATGATTACTATCAATACCTGTCCGGATCCTGGGCAGATGGTGTCCCAATTACGTTCGGGGGTGATGGAAGAGGTGGTGGAACCGGTGCTACCAATGTTCCAACCACTTTTATGTTTTCTGATACATCAGATACCAATTTTTCTACATCATGGACTATGCAATCTGCCAACATGGTTCCGAGAGACATACGCGGCGTGGGCTCATATGGACCATTCGCTCTCTCTGCAGGTGCAATGAAAAGTTTCGACGTTGCCTATATCACAGGGCCAAATGATCTTGTTCAGAGTCACGATTTGGTGCGTAAGCTGAGGAATTCCTTCAGAAATGGCGATCTGAGTGCTTTTCACAGTGCATTACCTATGATTCAAGGGCCGACGCAGATTACTTCTACAGGTGGCAGTGTCGCCTATTTACTCCCTTATCAAGTTACAGGAGCTCAGTATTTATGGACTGTTTCCAATGGTTTAATCCTTTCGGGTCAGGGGACGAATGGAATCACTGTCAGCTGGGGAACAATGGGAGTCGGAGAGGTATTTGTAGAGGTAATTGAACCTGGTAACCCATGTGGCATGCATCAACGATTACCTGTTTCAATTGGTACATTGGGATTCGGTCAAATCTCCAATGAAATCACCGCGCGTATCTATCCAAATCCAACGAGACATCATTTGCAGATCGAAACACCTGATAACCGGATTTCAACTTTTGCGCTTCGGTCAACAACCGGACAATTGTTGCAGCAGAAGTCCTATACAGGTGCCTGCGATGTATCATCTCTTAGTCCGGGAATGTACTTCCTTGAACTGAAGGATGAAACAGGTGTAGTATTGATCAGGAAGATGTTTCTGAAGCAATAAAACTTGAATTGTAGAATAACGCAATCAATGGAATATTTATATCTTAGCGGATAAGGACATGTTCCTTTACTTATCGATATGTATTTGAAGAAAATTATTCGGTTTTTATTTGTTCTGCTAGTAGTATTACTAAACGGAAAGGATACCATTGCGCAGTTGCCTGTTGATACTTTAACATTCCCATCCACCTATTCTCTTTCGCAAGTAAATAGTATCAAGGATCTGGAAGCAGATACTGCAGGAAATATTTGGGCATCTTTTCAGTCGATCGGAGTCTTGCATTTTGATGGAACTAACTGGCAGGTTTATAATAGAGCAAACACAGGTAATCTTTTGCCTTCTGATTCTGTATATGCGATGTATCTCGGGAAAAATGGTGCATTGTGGATGATTACTCATTTGGGAGTTACGCTAAAAGATTCTTCAGGTTTTACTTATTATCCGGAAAGTCCAACATTACCTATATCAGATGCTTCCTTTAGTGATTTGACAATAGCCAGAGATCAGATTTTTATTTCTTCCAAAAAGGGTGTGCTGGTGTATGATATAAATTCCGGAATCTGGCAGGAGTTCAACAAAACCAATTCTCTATTACCCAGCGATACAGTGAACGCTCTTTTTACTGATCAATCCGATAACGTGTGGGTAGCAACGAATAACGGTTATGTAAACTGGACTGCTGCAGGAATGATTCCATTTACATCTGCTAATTCATCTTTTCCCGAAAAGATCGTAAATTCAATTGCAGTAACACCATTTGACACGCTGATTGCAACGTATAATTCACTTTACAGTAAAAATGGAAATACATATACGAATGTTGATTCGCTCTACTCAAGATACTTAGTTCCTGATTCATGGTGTGATTCTTTAGCATTTGGTTATCTGACCGGAGTTCCAAATTCATATTTTTTCAGCAGCAAGTTGGTAGTAGCACCTAATAATGATGTTTACGTGGTCCGTTATGAACTTCCTTATTTTATAATGGTCATTAAGTCGGGTGGGATAGTTCGTGCTGCAAACCTGCCATTGTATGATTATTTATTCAACCGGTTCACTACTTTCAAACAGGATTCTCTGGTTTATTATTCACTACAAAAGAAATGTCTTCTAAAAATTCCTTCGAATGAGGTTTTCGCTTATAACGAACCTTCTCCGGAGTTAGCTATGGAATTTCCGGCTACTTATTCTTTTTCAATTCCCGAATCACATAAAAGTTATGGTTACCAGGCAGATTTAGCACCTAATATGATTTCAACCCGTATTCTGAATCGAGGAGATTTAGGTTGGGATCCGGCAGCACAAAACACGTATTACAGAGTCCCACGTTATTCTGAGCTAAACACTATTTATTGTTCTGCCATATGGTTCGGTGGGTATGATCAACAGGGGAATTTATATGCTGCTGCACAAACATATCGTCAAAATGCTGGCAATGATTTTATTCCCGGCCCCTTGGATACTGTCGGACAAGCGGATTCTGCTGCAAGGGTATTCTTTAATAATATTTGGGTGACGCGACGTACCGATATAGATGAATTTCGCTATCAATACGCAATAGGAAATGTGCAGAATGGAACATTTTCAATTTCTCCTTATATTCTCAACTGGCCGGCATTTTATAGCAATACAGCATTTCCTCAAAGATTGGCACCGTTCGTCGATTTTAATGGAGATGGATTGTATAATCCTTACGACGGTGATTATCCGAATATAAAGGGAGAACAAATGTCATGGTGTGTTTACAATGATGATCTTGTCAAAACGGAAACGAATAGTCCGTCAATGTTTGCAGAGATTCACGCTTCTGCATATGGATATTATTGTCCCTCATCTCAGGATGCCTTGAGCCGATTAATTGCCTACACAACTTTTTATCATTATGATCTTTACAATCGTAGTGATCGTACCTACGACTCCTGCTATTTTGGTATCTGGTCTGACATTGAGCTTGGGAATGGAGTAGATGATTATATAGGTTGTAATATTACCAATAATACATATTATGCTTATAATGGAGATTCGATTGATGATGGTGACGGTGGGTTTGGTTTGTGTACACCGGTTCAAAATATAACATTCTTAAAAGGCCCTCCAGCTCCCCTCGGTGATAATAAAGATAATAACCACAACAGAATTGTAGATGAGGTGGATGAAGATTTAGGTCTGTCCGGTTTTTTAATTTTTTATTCGGGAAACAATACAATTTCAAGTAACCCACATACTGCAGATGATTATTACGGATATCTTGTTCCAAGGTGGATGGATGATAGCCCAGTAACATTTGGAGGGGATGGCGTTGGAAGTTATTTAGGTGCAACGAATATTCCGACAAAATTTATGTTTCCAGATACTACAGATTCTAATTTTTCTATCCCATGGACTATGCCCGGGGCAGGTATACAGCCGACTGATGTGAATGGTAATGGTTCCGTAGGTCCTTTCACCTGGCTGCCCGATAGCATGATAAGCTTTGACGTTGCATATATAACCGGTCCGAATGATCTGGTGCAAAATCATGATCTCGTAAGGCAATTGCGTGAACTGTTTCGTAGTGGTGGAATGGAATCATATCGTAAGTTTTCATCGCCGATTATTGGTCCGGATTCAGTTGCCAATGCAGGTACAATTGTGACTTATATGATGCCTACTGAAGCAGAAAATTATATCTGGACAGTAACAAATGGATTGATAATTTCCGGGCAAGGAACAAATACAGTGGAGGTTACCTGGGGCGCAGCCGGTCAGGGTACTATCACTGCCGAAGCTTTTGATACAGGCGCACCCTGTGAACGGATGCAAACAATGGAAGTGCTGGTGGGCCCACCGCTAGCCGGTGATTGTGATAGTGAACTAACGGTGCGTATATACCCAAATCCGGTGAAGAGTGTTTTACAGGTTGAGACAGAGGGCAGTTGTGTGTCTTTTCTGCGGATTCTAACTGCAAGTGGAAGCCTGGTAGAAAGCCGTGCTTTCAATGGTCAGTATGATGCTTCTTATCTGAGTAAAGGAGTTTATATTCTGGAGATGAGCAATGAAGAAGGTACTCCGTTAGTGCGTAAACTGTTTGTGAAAAATTAGAAAGCAGGAGCAATAAGATGAATATTTCTTCGCTGTGCTACATCTTGTTTCTTAAAAGCAGTTTTCACCTGCCGATACTTGTCACAGCGTTTGGACACTCAATACTGAAGATAGTAAAGCAGTCCTAGTTCTATTGTAAACCCTGCAATGAAACCGGTATAAACCTGTGAAGGCGTATGACTGGATCGGTATAATCGTGCTGCTGCAATAATACCTGCAGCAATTGCGAGGAGTATGGTGATATCAAGCACTTTCATGTGAAAAAACTTCCCATATCCGTAAAACAATCCCATCAATCCTCCGATACCAATCATGTGAATACTGATTTTCCATCGTAAGTTAATAATGAAAGCAAGTAGAATCGCAATGCCGGCACCAACTATCGTTAATGCAAACAATCGTGGAAGAGGAAGACGAAACAGTAAATATACGGTAGCTACATAGCAGCTTAATGTAATCAGGTATGGTATGCTCCTTTCTTTGCGGTCTTCCATCTCCATACTGCTGATCCATCCTTTTTGCCACATCATCCAGGTGAGTGATGCCGGTAGGAGTGCAGTGCTGATGAAAATAACTAGATACAGGTATTGTTGAAACTTATCAGGTACAGCGTACGTCAGATAGTTGTCGCTGTTCAGCAATAGCCATGTAGCATATAGCGGAAGAAACAGTGGATGGAAGAGTAATGAGATAAAGTAGGACGCACTACGCATAGTGTTGCAAATATAATATAATCCTACACCTCTTTCCGTAAACGTGCTACAGGTATGTTCATCTGCTCTCTGTATTTTGCTACAGTACGGCGTGCGATATTGTACCCGGCTTTATTGAGGATCTCTGCGAGTTTCTCATCAGGGAGCGGATGTTTCTTATCCTCCTTGCTGATATTGTCTTCGAGAATCTTCTTAATCTCCCTGCTGGAGGCTTCTTCACCACTATCGGTAGCCAAACCTTCGGAGAAGAAATATTTTAAAAGGAAGGTGCCGTAAGGTGTTTCTACATATTTACTGTTGGCGACACGCGACACAGTGGAGATATCGAGTCCGACCATGTCTGCAATGTCTTTTAAAATCATCGGCTTTAAATCACGCTCATCTCCTTGCAGAAAATATTCCTTCTGGTAATTCATGATGGCGGTCATGGTGCCAAGCAGTGTATGCTGACGTTGCTTGATGGCATCTATAAACCATTTTGCTGCATCTATTTTGGATTTGATAAATGCAACTGCATCTTTACTGTCCTTCTTTTTATCTTTTGCATAAGTCGACAACATCTCCTGAAAAGAACGACTGATACGTAAATCCGGATCATTCTTGGAGTTGAGACTAAGCTCAAGTTGGTTATCGATGACGCTGAGGATAAAATCAGGGATGATCTGCTGACTGGTACGCGTATCATCTGCTGATCCTCCACCCGGACGCGGATTCAGCGTGAGTATTTCGTTGATGGCTTCTTTGAGCTCGTCGTCGTTCAGACTTAACGATCGCTGAATTTTTTCGTAATGCTTTTTCGAGAACTCTTCGAAATATTCTTTGAGAATCTGGTAAGCAGTGTCGTGTGGAGGATGATCAAGATGCTTACGTTCTAATTGTAGCATCAGACATTCACGTAAATCCCGCGCAGCAATTCCGGGAGGGTCGAGGGTTTGAATAACCTTTAACGTTTCCTCGAGTTCCTTTTCGTTGGTTTGGATATTGCGTGTGAAAGCCAGATCATCCACGATGGAGTCAAGGTCGCGGCGGAGATATCCATCATCATCTAAACTCCCGATGAGATGCTCTGCCAACTGGTAATGATGATCATCAAGTGGTAATACACCTAAATTCCCGAGCAGATTATCCTGATAGGAAACACTTACGGTGATCGGTGTTTCGGGACGCTCATCATCGGCCGATGAATTGTTGGCGTTTAATTTATAGTAAGGAACATCATCGTCATCGATGTAATCCGCTACATCTACATCTTCATTGCGGATAGCTTCCGATAAAGCTTCGGCTTCCGCATCGTCGGCTGATTCAGTGCGCTCTTCTCGTTCTGTTTCTTCATCCTCTGCATTGAACTCATCACGCTCGTCGATATCATCCTGCTGTGCTTCTTCCTCGGCAATGTCGTCCGGACTCCCTTCTTCCAAAGCCGGATTAATCTCCAGTTCTTCCTTGATCCGTTGTTCCAAAGCAGCCGTCGGCACCTGCAACAGTTTCATCAATTGAATCTGTTGGGGCGATAGCTTTTGAAGTAGCTTCTGATGTAATCCTAATTTTTGCATACGATGCTACGAAAATAACGAATGTGGGTGTGAAAGGGGGGATTTTTAGGGTAAAAATCCCCAAAAAAAGGGTTGGATTAGGGCTAATGGTGGCAGAAATTGAAATTTGTTATTCATATCGTAGAAAATACTTCATATTTATTATCTTTAAGTAAATTTACTAAACTAAACTATTATGAAATTTACCCCCCCCCCCAACTCAGACCACAAGTCTTAATTTCATTTTCTAAACAGGTATTTGGTTTAACTTATAAGGTATCAAAAGCCTTTATAGAATACAGAAAGTACTGCATTTATTATATCAACGATTTCATTCAAAGAATACTAATAAAAATTACCAGTGGTAAAGAAATACGAAATTACACCTCCCAATTTTGTGTTTTAATCATGTTGTTTCATTCTAATATCATTGCTCAAACTGTGGCTCCTTGTCCTCCATTCTCAGGAGCTAATTCAATAGATCTTTCTAATCAATTTGGAAGCGGATCCAATACATCTTCAAGCTTATTTGCCTATCAGAGTACTATAGGGTCATTTTTGAATGCAGGCATTACACCGCTTTCGAATAATTGGTGGAGAAACGATTTACCTCCTAGTTGGTTTCCGAATGCTTATGGGGGTAATACTACAAATATTCAGTTTACTGCACAAAACTATCCAAATCCGAATACAGGGAAAGAAATTCGTATTACCGGGGACTTTATTGTTGATCAAAGCATTGCTATACAGTATTCTGAAATTAAAATGGGCACTGGAGCAAGGATCATTATCAAGCCAGGTGCCTTGTTAGATTTAAAAACATGCTGGGTTCACTCTTGCGATGAAGCTTCCTCCATGTGGGAGGGTATTATTGTCGAATCCGGTGGATTTCTACGAATTACGGCATCTACACTTGTCGAAGATGGCATTACTGCCATCACTGCATTGAACAATTCTTTCATTGATATTTCAGTTTCGAATTTTAATAGAAATTATATAGGTATTAAACTGGATGGCCCGGTGGTGAATGGCACAGCAGTGAACACAACCGGAAATGGTGTAAATATCGAGCGTACAAGTTTTTCATGTGTTAATATTTCGATGTTGATTTTGGGTGGTTCAATCTTGACTTCGGGTGTGGTGAATCTTGCTGGACCCTATTTGCCTTTAACCCTCAAAGCGCCTTATTCCAACAAGCGAAGTTATATTGGTATTTTGGTAAATGGCATAGCTCAGAGTAATATGCCACATATTGGAAGGACTTATCAATCAAACGCAAAGAACCAGTTTGTCAATTTGACGACCGGGATAAAGGTTGAAAATTCCTTTGCACTTATATTAAATAGTCATTTCTATGATGTGAACCCTGATCCGGGTATTACAAATTCAAATGGCATTGCAATAGATATTAACGGGGTTTATTCGGGCGGGAGCCCTAATACAACACAATTTAATACTACCATTGGCGATGATATCCCTTCTACATTGTATGATCAATGTACCTTTTATAACGTTGTAGCCGGTGTAAGGGTACGAAATGCCAGCGATATAAGTATCTTTAATACATTTTTTGATAATCTGATCACAAGCCCGATCATTCTGGATAGAATAAGAGGAGGCAGGATTATGGTGAAAAATAATACAATCCGAAATTATACAACGAAAGGGCTTTCCATATTGAACTGTATCAACAATCTTCAATTGGAGGTACATGGAAATACCTTCGATTTGAGTTTAAACACAGGGTATTCGGGATTGAGTAAATTTGGTGAAACCGGTATTTATCTCATCAATACACCGATTGCCTATAGCGGTGCATTCATCAGTGAAAACACCTTTAGTAATCTTCGGCATGGCGTTTATTGTAATGGCGCAAGAACTTCCACTATCACAAGCAATACTGTTTCGTATAATCGCCCTTGGTCGGTTATGCAGAATAACCTGCATGCCGGTTTCTGGCTGGACAACACGGATAATGTGCGTATATACTTTAATCTCGTGGAGTATAATGCTACCAGAGCGGCACAGGTGCCCTCGGGTTCTTCCATTGCACAGGATCTTCGCGGACTTGTACTAAAAGCAACCACGAATACATTAGTTGCGTCTAATGTTTTTAGAAATACCGGCCGTCCTGTCAGGTGTGTGGATAATATTTTGAATACCTACTTTAACTGCAATGAATTCGATGGCTCCTTTGATGCCTGGCAGTTTCAGAATGTGGATTTATCTGTACAAGGCGGACCGTCTAAACCTACCGGCAATATATGGAAAAACTACCCGCGTGTAAACTCTTCCGCAATAAATAAAGTGGCAGGGTATATCAGTTTTCTTACCGACTACTATTACAGCCCGGTCACGGCCGGTGCAATAACGCAAATTCCGCTGCCGAACGGATGTTTTAATTTTGTGGAAAAAATAGCAACCGGGACAAGCCCCTGTCAGGATCAACAACTGGATGATAGTGGAGGAGATGTGCTGGATTTTGTGCTTGGTGATACAATAAATGTGTCGAACGATTCCCTTTTATCAGAAGAACGTCGACGCTGGACGGCCTATCTGTTAGCATCCGATTCCCTCCGTGCCTTGCCTGATTATCAGAACTGGTTTCAGCAAATGGAAGGTGCTGAGTCGCGTATTTATGCCAATCTGGTGGATTCGGCGTATGAACGGTCACTGATTGTTGAAGACTTACGGCAACTGAGTGGATTTAAGTCACCGGAGTTCCAATACAAACGTGATTTGTTTTTACATGCCCTTGTCAACCAGCTCTCGGAAGAGGATGAAGATGAATCATACGATACCTTGCAACTTGAAACCCTGGCGAATACTCCGGCATGGTCAGGCACCAGTGCAGTTTTTCTTGCAAGAGCAATATTATCAGAGGAGGTAGATGACGAGGATCTGGGATTAAGACTTTTACAATATGCAAATCAGAAAAACCCTTGTTCAATAACAGTTATAATAGAGCATCAGGATTTAAAAATTGTTACTACCGATGCCTATATCGTAGAGTTGTATTCAGCCGATGGGCGATTAATGTCAAGGACTTCTCTCACTGGCGATAAGTTAATCTCCTTATCCGATTATGATCAAATTGGATTTTACAGGGCTTATTCAGCAAATTGCACTACCACCGGTAAATGGATACTTGTACGATGAGAGCGACCATCATTTTGTTTTGGCTGATGATTTCATCTTCGCTTAACGCCCAGTTCACCAATTGGAACTGGGCGTTTGGGGATAGTTGTGGGATGCGGTTTAATAGTACCGGTATTGATTCTAATTATATCACGGCCGTAAATTCAAGAGGGACGTGTGCCAGTATATCAGATGCCGGAGGTAATATGTTGTTTTATGCTAGTTCTCCTGAGCCAAATGTATTTCTAAGTCCTAATTTATTTATGGGAGTCATTTTCAACCGGAATCACCAGGTGATGCAAAACGGATTGTACATTACCGGTTCTGCATGGTACAATGAAATGGTAATACTACCAGATCCGGGAAATGGGAATGAATTCTATGTATTCACTGCCGGAATTACTTCATCCATCAACCCCGGGCTACGCTATACAAAAGTGGATGTAAGCCAGAACGGAGGCTTAGGTACAGTGACACAAAAAAACGTGATGCTGGATCCCATGCAAATCAATGACGGAATCATAGCCGTGAAACACGGAAATGGGCGCGATTGGTGGTTGATTTACAAACATGGTTTTCCTCAAAATGATTCGATGTGCAGAGTGTTAGTATCACCCAATGGAGTCTCATTGCAACCGGTTCAGCAAATCGGTACTTTCATGGAGTCGAGCGCATATCGCATGTCGATCAATCCGGCAGGGGACCTGATTGCAGGTGTTACGGTAAGGGGCGTTATAGAGCTATTTGATTTTGACCGCTGCACAGGTTTGTTAAGCAATCATCGATATCTCAAAAATAATTTAGGAACAAATGATGAGAAAGAACGATTCTGGAGTGTGGAATTTAGTAGTAGCAGTCGCTATTTATATGTCGCCACTGCAGATTGGACCAGCTATCTCTACCAATTTGATCTGCAAAATGCTAACCCCTGGGCTTCGCGTGTATTACTGGATTCCATTGATGTTCCACTTGCACCCGCCAGTACTATTCGCCGGGGACCGGATAACCGAATCTATCGTGCCATCGCCTGGAACAACGGTTTATCATATAACTACCCATATCCCGATTCCGCCTGGAATATATACAACACCCACCTGAGTGTCATCAACCATCCGGACAGTGCCGGTTTAGCATGCGATTACCAGCCTTTCAGTGTGTATTTGCCCGGCTGCAGAACATATCTGGGTCTGCCCAACAATCCGGATTATACCTTGGGTCCGCTGGCAGGAAGTCCCTGCGATACCTTAGCCATTGGCGTAGAAGAATTGCAAGAGGAGATCGTTCGCATCATTCCTAACCCTGCAACTACAGAAATAAAACTTGAGTCTTCATCTGGTAACATCCGGGACGGCACCCTCTATCGCATCAACGACATCACCGGCCGAACGAAGTTAACTGGCTATCTCCTAGGTGAAACCTCTACAATAAATGTCCAGTCCTTAGTCCCCGGAGTTTATCTGTTGGAAATGTACTCAGAAAAGGGTAACTCAATGGCCAGGTTTGTCAAGATGGAATAATTCATCAAAACTCCGCATTCTTCGGCGTGCGTGGGAATGGAATTACGTCGCGGATGTTGTTCATGCCGGTTACAAAAAGTACCAGTCGTTCGAAGCCGAGTCCAAATCCGGCGTGTGGGCACGATCCGAATTTACGTGTTTCGAGATACCACCAGAGACTCTCCTCGTGGATGCCCATTTCTTTTACGCGTGCATAAAGTTTGTCGTAGTTGTCTTCACGCTGTGATCCGCCAATGATCTCTCCGATCCAAGGAAACAAAACATCCATCGCACGCACAGTTTTTCCGTCGTCGTTTTGTTTCATGTAAAACGCTTTGATGTGCTTTGGATAATCGGTGAGAATAACCGGACCTTTGAAATGTTCTACGAGATAGTTTTCGTGCTCTTTCTGCAGATCTGTTCCCCATTCAACCTTGAATTCAAATTTGTTGTTGAGCGGAATCAAAATATCTACTGCAGCCGTGTAGGATAATCGGGTGAATGGCTTTTCAACTACCGATTGCAATCGCGCGAGAAGCTCTTTGTCATACATGTTGTTGAGGAACTCGAGATCGTCGTGGCAGTTGTCAAGCGCGTATTTTACGAGGTATTTCAACATGTCTTCAGCAAGATCCATGTTGTCTTCGATTTCGTAAAAAGCCATCTCCGGTTCGATCATCCAGAACTCAGCAAGATGTCGCGGTGTATTGGAGTTTTCAGCGCGGAAAGTCGGTCCAAACGTGTAGATCTTTCCGAGTGCCAGCGCACCAAGCTCTCCTTCCAGCTGTCCGGATACTGTCAGGTTGGTTTCTTTACCGAAGAAGTCCTGGCTGTAGTCAATGCCTCCGTCTTCTGTACGCGGTGGATTTTTCAAATCAAAATTGGTGACATGGAACATCTCTCCGGCTCCCTCTGCATCCGAACCGGTAATGATGGGAGAGTGGAGATAGTAAAATCCACGATCGTTGAAATATTTATGAATCGCATAAGCCATGTTATGACGGATGCGCAGTACTGCACCGAATGTATTAGTGCGCGGACGCAAATGCGCGATCTCCCTCAGAAACTCGAGGGTATGACCTTTCTTCTGCAAAGGATAAGTTTCCGGATCAGCTTCTCCGTAAACAAGCAATTCGTTTACCTGCATCTCTGTGGCCTGTCCCGATCCTGCAGAAGCAACAATGGTCCCTTTTGCACGGATACAGGCACCGGTGCTGATACGCTTCAAAAGATCCTCATCGAAATTATTCGGATCGACCACCAACTGCAGATTATGGATAGTACTGCCATCGTTCAGGGCGATGAAAGCCACGTTTTTATTGCCGCGCTTGGTGCGAACCCATCCTTTTGCGATGGCCGTGTTGCCGATAGATGCAGCGTTGAGAAGCTCTTTAACTGATGTATGTTCCATATTACTAATATGCTGATTCCTAACTGTTTTTAACCGTGTTGTCTGTGGATTCACGGCGGGCAAATGTAGGGCTTAATTTGCTCTTGATAAAATTGGATTTGAATAATGATGATTTACGACTTAAAAGTGATTTAAAATTCAAGTTGATCTTAGCATTGCGTTAACTTCTTTGATAATTGAATCTTTCACTTCATCCCAACTGATTGGATTCTTCATCCATTGAATTTCCGGGTCATTTTCTGCATCATTGAAAAATATTAAGCTTCGGGTGGCCATAAGTGTGTTGCCATCAGTAAACCGTGTAGAATAAAATTCAAAAATCTGGTTTAAAGTAAACGTCTTTAGTAAACAATATAAGTCAATAAAATCCCTCCTTCTTCCTCTGCCTGTTATAGCATGAATTTTCATGGCTGCAATATCTTTCAAGCCTGTTAGTTTAATGGTATCGATCAATAGAGGTGGTTCTATGTTTTTATAATTGTGTCGAACAAAATCTACCTTAATCCCATCTATGAAAAGTACTAATATTCTCTTAGATTGTGATGTTACCTGAATTTTGCCAATACCGTTTAATGCTTCAAGTATTTGCTCGTTTGGAATAAATGAATCTGAAAAAAAATCCAGGTCGTAAGAAATTCTATGACCAATTTGTAACGAAAGAGACGTGCCTCCCGCAAGTTGAAAATTAGAAAGTTCCGGTAATGCAGAAATTTTTTGCAAAAGCTGGAATGTCTGCTCAGCTACTGTCTCTCTGTATAACATCTAAAGCTGTTTAAAGGTATGTCCAATGTGCAACTTAAAAAATGCAGTGTTTTAATATCTAAATCCCTTTCATTTTGCATTTCAAATCCTATCCGCTCTTTTCCATAAAAGGCGATCACCTGCTTCCATTCATCCAGGGTCCCGAATTGTACAACCCTGGCGATAATATATCTTGCATGTGTCTCATAATCAAGATTATGCGGATTGGTATCCCAGAATAAAGAAGGGTTGAGATTCATCTTCCAAAAATAATCCGAATTTGGTAATGTGACAGGAAAATCTGCCGTAATCATTAATTGTGGCCATTTTTCATTCATTTATCTCCCTGTTTACCATAGAAAGACCTCTGAATTAAACTTTCTTCCTAAATCTTTGTTAATTCCGTTAGACGGAAGTACCATCAATAATCAAATTCCCGTTCCCTTACAATTCCTTAACTTTGCCCCTTCAGCCTATGCCCATGCAACAGGTACAAGCAGGTCCACTGCTCGATAAAATCCGGATCCCAGCCGATCTGCGTAAACTCAACGAAGACCAATTAAAACAGGTCACGGATGAGTTGCGTCAGTATATCATTGATATCGTGTCGGTTAACGGCGGTCACTTTGGTGCCAGTCTGGGCGTAGTAGAAATGACGGTGGCTTTGCACTACGTCTTCAATACACCAGTTGATCAGCTGGTATGGGATGTGGGTCACCAGGCTTATGGACATAAAATCCTGACCGGACGCCGTGATGTTTTTCATACAAACCGCATCTATCAGGGTATTTCCGGTTTCCCAAAGCGTTCAGAGAGTGAATACGATAGTTTCGGTGTAGGACATAGTTCTACGTCTATCTCTGCTGCATTGGGGATGGCGGTTGCTTCCCGATTGAAGGGCGATAAAAAACGTCAGCATATTGCAGTGATTGGGGATGGTGCCATGACTGCTGGTCTCGCATTCGAAGGACTCAATCATGGTGGAGTAGAAGATTCTAACCTTCTTGTAATCCTCAATGATAACTGCATGAGCATCGACCCCAATGTGGGTGCACTCAAAGAATATCTCACTGATATCACCACGTCCGGAACGTACAATCGTATGAAGGACGAAGTGTGGAAGATGCTCGGTGTGATTTCTAAGTTTGGACCGAATGCACAGGCGATTGCACAGAAGGTAGAAGGCGCGGTGAAGAGTGCATTGCTCAAGCAGAGTAATATGTTTGAGTCGCTCAAGTTCCGTTATTTCGGACCTATCGACGGGCATGATGTCAACCACATGGTGAAAGTGCTCAATGATCTGAAAAAGATTCCGGGACCGAAAATCCTGCATTGCCTCACTGTGAAAGGAAAAGGGTATGATCTCGCTGAAAAGGATCAGACCAAATGGCACGCGCCCGGTTTGTTTGATAAAGTTACCGGTGAAATTGTGAAGCCGGTTATTGAGAAACCTCAACCTCCAAAATACCAGGATGTTTTCGGACATACCATCGTGGAACTTGCGGAGATGAATAATAAAATTGTCGGAATCACTCCGGCAATGCCCTCCGGATGTTCGTTAAATATCATGATGAAAGCCATGCCTGATCGTGCATTCGACGTCGGTATTGCTGAGCAACATGCTGTGACGTTCTCCGCAGGTCTCGCTACACAGGGAATGATTCCTTTTTGCAACATCTACAGCAGCTTTATGCAGCGCGCCTATGATCAGGTGGTGCATGATGTAGCATTGCAGAACCTCCACGTTATTTTCTGCCTCGACAGAGGTGGTTTAGCAGGAGCAGATGGTCCAACCCATCACGGAGCATTTGATCTTGCATTCTTCCGTTGCATTCCGAACATGGTTGTTTCCGCACCAATGAACGAACAGGAGTTGCGCAATCTGATGTACACTGCTACTCATCCCGGCATGGGACCATTCTCTATTCGTTATCCGAGAGGAAATGGTGTCATGGTTGATTGGAAAAAACCTTTCGAAGCGATTCCGGTAGGCAAGGGACGTAAAATCCGTGGAGGAGAAAAAGTGGCCATACTCACTATCGGTCATCCCGGAAACTTTGCAGTAGAGGCTTGTGATAAACTGGCGGAAGAAGGACTCTATCCGGCGCATTACGACATGCGATTTGTAAAACCACTCGATGCTGCATTGTTGCACGAGATCTTCTCTGAATTCAAAAATATCATCACTGTAGAAGACGGTTGTATTCAAGGTGGATTCGGTAGCGCTGTCGCAGAATTTATGATCGACAATCACTATCAGGCGCAGATCACCCGTCTCGGAATTCCTGATAAATGGATCGAACACGGCGAACAAAAAGAGCTGTACAGAGAATGCAATTTTGA
>JAGOJO010000013.1:40402-43926 GCA_017995075.1 Bacteroidia bacterium
TTTTCGGATAGGCGTCAACGATAGCTTTTGGAATTAAGCGCAGGTATCCGGCCAGCACAATAAACGTCACTCCTTCCTCGCGTAATAACTCGAGAAAACGATCAGGATGAGTACGAAGCTCCTTATTGAGGTGTATTGCCGGGATGTTGTGCGCCCGGGCTATGTCGTAAACCCCAGCCGTTTCGCGGTCGCATGCTATGAGGCGTATGCGTGCGGATGGGTGATGGCTGAAGTGTTTGCAAAGACGATCCGCGTTGCTTCCCTTTCCCGATGCGAGTATGGCGATCTGCTCCATGATGCAAAGCAAAGAAGGATGCTGACAATTCCAAAATCTGTTTCGTGAGTTTTTTCATTATTTATGAGGCTGTTGATTTATTTGAGTGATAATTGGTGAATTTCAGAGTGATTCTGCCGGATTCAGAAACCAATGGCGGCTTTCAGCACCGTGACCATCGGAACATTGTGTTGTACCAGCTGTGAGGCGGCGTTGATTTCCGGTATATCTGCTTTGGCCCGCGGACCAACGAGCATGAAGATGACTGCAATCAGGATCAGCACTGCGATAAAGAGCCGCTTGGGATCCTGTCCGTGATTTTTCTTTTGCTTATTCATGTGTTTTTCTAATGATGAATACAAGATACAGGCAGGTAACGGCCCGCATGTACGAAATCGAGGTGATTGACCCGCTCTGCTCGGTGAAACTGCGTTTTAGTTAGGTAAAATCGCTCTTTATTGGAGTCACCTGTTCTGTTCAAAGTGGTAATACGGCCGAGTCAAGCTACTCGCAGGGAAGTAGTTGGTGCAACAATTAATGGTCGTAAGTAATTGGAAAATAGGTATTTGTACCATTTTTAGAGAAAATCTATATCCTGTAACGGTTTGATCTGCCAAAAAATACGGCTAACGTTCTATCTATACTAAATTTTTATATTTTAGTCCTAACCAAAAACCAGCCTCATGGTAAAGCCTATCAAAAATGAAAAATGGAAAGTGATCAACTTCAGTAAGGGCGTTTTTCGCTGTGACTATGCCGTTTCCGATCACGGACGTTTAGTTAGTTTCACGGAAAGCATTCAGGATGGAAATCTCCTTAAAGGGACGCTGATGGGAGGCTATCCTACACTTAAACTCAAGCCGGAAGGAAAGAACATGACGCTCTTTATTCACCGTCTGGTAGCAGAAGCCTTCCTCGAGAAAAGAAGTGCGAAGAGTGAATTCGTAATTCATTTGAATTACAACAAAGAAGACAATCAGGTGAAAAATCTTCGTTGGGCTACCAAGGAAGAAATGGAAAAGCATCAGCAGAAAAGTCCTGCGGTTATTGCATATCGTTCCATCAACCGTAAAAAAGGACATAAACTCACGGATACAACTGTGAAGAAGATCAAACAAATGATCGACGATAAAAAGCGTGTCCGTACCATGAAACAGATTGCAGATCACTTCGGGATTTCCGAAATGCAGCTGTACCGCATTAAGAGCGGAGAAAACTGGGGACATGTGAAACCATAAAAAGAAAGCCGGCAACTTTGCCGGCTTTCTTTTTATGGCAGGTACAGGTATAGACAAAAAAACAGGTGTCCTTATCGGATATTCCGCTGTTTTCGCTCAGTAGCGCTAATGTTAAATTTATGGCTTCTGACGTTAATTAAACAGAATATACTACTTGGGGTAATTTGTAACTAATTTAAAATTAGCAATTTAATCTGGTTGTATGGTGTTTTTTATCGTTCGGGCCTGGGAGGTGGTTTTCTAAGGCGTCCTAATGGTTTGATAACCAATCTCCCTATTTTATCTCCCTGTTTATTAACACTATTTCGGCTTGATTATCAATTCCATACAATTAACCTTGCTGCAATTCCAATATTTATTACTTTTGCCCCCTGTCTAAACCAATTCAAGAAACAATGTCTGACATTGCTACACGTGTAAAAGCCATTATCGTTGACAAATTAGGAGTTGACGAAAGCGAAATCACTAACGAATCAAGCTTCACTAACGATCTTGGTGCTGACTCCCTGGATACAGTGGAGCTCATTATGGAATTTGAAAAAGAATTCAACATTGCAATTCCTGATGATCAGGCGGAAAAGATCTCTACAGTAGGTCAGGCCGTTGATTACATTCAGGCGAACGTTAAATAATCAGTTCCCTTCTTAACAGGCGTGCATGCAGCTAAGACGCGTAGTCATCACAGGTTTAGGGGCACAAACCCCGCTGGGTAACAACGTTGCGGACTACTGGGCCGGGCTTTTGGCCGGTAAAAGTGGAGCCGCTCCTATTACTCTCTTCGATGCTTCGAAGTTTAAAACACGTTTCGCCTGCGAAGTGAAAAACTTTGATCCGGGTGTATACCTGGATCGCAAGGAAGCCCGGAAGCTCGATCGTTTCTCTCAGTTGGCTATTGCAGCCTGTGAGGAAGCGGTAAACGATGCCGGGCTTCTTACTTCTAAACCCGATCCTGATCGTACCGGAGTTATCTGGGGTTCCGGAATCGGTGGATTGAGAACATTTCTGGATGAGGTGATGGGCTATGCCCGTGGAGATGGTACTCCTCGCTTCAATCCGTTCTTTATTCCTAAAATGATTGCCGATATCGCTGCCGGTCATATTTCTATGCGGTATGGTTTCCGTGGCCCCAATTTCTGTACTGTTTCAGCTTGTGCTTCTTCTACCAATGCGTTGATCGATGCATTCAACTATATCCGTTTGGGTATGGCGGATGTGATCCTGAGCGGTGGTTCAGAGGCTGCTGTGAATGAGGCGGGAATCGGTGGTTTCGGTGCTATGCATGCACTTTCTGAGCGCAATGATGATCCGGAAACTGCTTCTCGTCCGTTCGATCTTGATCGTGATGGATTTGTGTTGGGAGAAGGTTCTGGTTGTCTGGTGCTGGAAGAGTTGGAGCATGCCCTGAAGCGTGGTGCTAAAATCTATGCTGAAGTGGCAGGTGGTGGAATGACTGCCGATGCTTATCACCTGACTGCAACTCATCCTGAAGGCCTCGGAGCATTCAATGTAATGCGCAATGCCCTGAAGGATGCTGAGCTGGTGACCGGAGATATCGATTATATCAACGTGCATGGTACTTCTACGCCTGTTGGTGACCCGAGTGAAGCTAAAGCGATTGGTAAACTTTTCGGTGAAGATGCCTATCGGTTGAATATCAGTTCTACCAAATCAATGACCGGTCACTTATTGGGTGCTGCCGGTGCTATTGAAGCAATCGCTACGGTGATGGCAGTGGTGAATGATACTATCCCGCCAACTATCAACCATTTTACCGATGATCCGGCTTTCGATCCAAAACTGAACTTTACTTTCAATAAACCACAGTATCGTACCGTGGATGCTGCTTTGAGTAATACGTTCGGCTTTGGTGGACACAATGCTTCCGTTATCGTTAAAAAGTATAAAGCCTGAGGTTTGGCCCTTCGCACCCTGATCCGACTCCTTTTTAAGGCGGACGCACAGGAGAAATCTTTTATCCGTTCCCTGCACAGCCTTTTGGGATTTTATCCCGG
>JAGOJO010000093.1 GCA_017995075.1 Bacteroidia bacterium
GCAAGTATTCAGGAGTTTTTTGCAGAGGAGAAAAACCGGGAGATCATCCATCGCTTAAAAAATCATGGACTTCAGTTTGAAATTGCAGAGGAGCATCAGTTGAAAAAAGTATCTGAAAAACTGAAAGGATTAACCATTGTAATTTCCGGGACTTTCCACCAGCATAGCAGAGATGAATACAAGAAAATCATCGAAGAGAATGGAGGTAAAAACGGCTCCGGAATTACGAAGAAAACCTCCTATCTGCTCTCCGGCGATGATAGTGGTCCGAGTAAGTTGCAGAAAGCAGAAGAGCTTGGCGTAAAAGTCATTTCAGAAGCTGATTTCCTGGCAATCCTCCAATGATCAGATATTAACTATCTTTATCGCCCCTACACCTGACTGCCATGAAAAAAACATTTCGCCAGAAAATTGCGCGATACCTTTTCCTCAAGGAATATGGTCAGCATGAGAGTCAGAAAAAGCTGATTACTTTTAATGATGCAAAGTCGATTGGCATTCTGTACGATTCCACCAATGAGAAAGACTTCGAACTTATCCGGAAATATGTAAAAGATATCCGGGAGAATCATCATAAGGAGGTTCTCGCTCTTGGATACTATGATCAGAAGGAGTTGCCGGCAATGCGTTTTGCCAAGCTGGGCCTCGATTTCTTCACCCGAAAAGATCTCAATTGGTACTACAAACCCATTGCTCCTGTAGTTAAAAATTTCGTGCAAAAAGATTTTGATATCCTCATCGATCTCCATACCGGAAATAGTATCACATTCCGCTATATAGTTGCCAGTTCAAAAGCTCGTTTTAAAATCGGAAAATACGATCGGTTTTCCACTCCTTTTTATGATTTCATGATCAGTATTCAGGAGAATACCGGACAACAACAATTTATCGATCAGATTAACCACTACCTAAAATCCTTCCGCAATGACCATGCTTAGTAAAAAGTTAACGGGAACCGGTGTCGCGCTGGTGACCCCCTTTCATAAAAATGGCAGCATCGACTTTAAATCTTTGTCGAAGCTGGTGGAACATATCATTAAAGGTAAATGCGAATATCTCGTTCCGCTGGGCACAACCGGTGAGAGCGTTACATTGACGGCTGATGAAAAACACGCTGTTGTTGATTGTGTTCTTGAAACCAATAATAACCGTGTACCAGTGGTGCTTGGATTGGGAGGCAACAATACCCAGGAAATTTTAGGTAAACTTCGTCAGAATGATTTTGAAGGTATTGCTGCAATTCTATCTGTATCGCCTTATTACAATAAACCATCTCAAAAGGGAATCATTCAGCATTATAAAATGATTGCTGAGGAAAGTGCCGTTCCCGTGATACTTTATAATGTTCCGGGAAGAACCGGGTCGAATTTAACTGCGGAAACAACTCTTGAGTTGGCACATAGTCAGCCGAATATTGTTGGGGTGAAAGAAGCCAGTGGCAATATGGAGCAGATCATGCATATCATCCGTGAGAAACCGGCGAATTTCCTTGTGATCTCCGGTGATGATGGTATTACTTTGCCGCTGATTGCCAGTGGTGCTGATGGTGTGATTTCCGTGGTTGCTAATGCTTATCCGAAGCAGTTCTCAGAGATGGTTCGTCTGGCAGCGAAGGCAGATATGAAGAAGGCTCAACAACTCCATTATCAATTGTTCCCGCTCATCCCAATGTTGTTTGCAGAAGGGAGTCCCGCGGGAATTAAACATGTGTTGAAGCAACTTGGAATTTGTGAAGATTTTGTTCGTATGCCCCTAGCTGGTATTTCGAAGAACCTGGCGAATCGTCTTACAGCTTTTTGTGATAGTTTATGAATCCCGAGTTCATCCAACATGGACTTTCTGAAGCATGGAGGAAGAACAACCTTGTCAACCTGAAACTGCTTGGTGCTATTTCGGTTGAAAATTCGGGTCTGAGTCTTTCAAGAAAAGGAAGCAGAACTATTGCCGGACAATTTGCACATATGCATGGTGTTAGAGGAATGTGGCTTCAGGTTGCAGCTCCCAAAAAGTATCCATCATTTGTAAAGCTTCCGAAAGAGGAATCTAAGCCGGAAGTAATTGCCAGCGCACTTGATCATTCAGCTCAAATGATTGAAGATTTGTTGATGGATGCTGTTATGGCTGGTGGGAAAATCAAGGGGACAAAGTTTGATGTTTTCAGTTTTCTCGGCTATCTCATCAGTCATGAAGCGCACCATCGGGGTAATATCCTGCTTACGTTAAAAGTTTCCGGATGTCCGATAGAAAAGGATTTATCCTTCGGAATCTGGGAATGGGATAAATTATAAGTCGGGGTGAATTGTCGGTTCAGCATCATTTTTTGCTGATTGGTCGATCCGATGACACTCAAATCTGATGTTTTTCATAGATTTGAGTCACACAAGCCCAATCCCTAATCCATGAAAAAAATATTACTATCGCTGTTGCTCGTACTCTGCTATTCAGGTATGCAGGCGCAGTTTAATCTAAACCTGAAAGGTCATCTTCCCTACCCTACAAATACCTGTGCCGGTATCTGGCATTATGTCGATTCGCTCGGAAACGAATATGCTCTTGTAGGTGTAAACGATCGCTTAGCTATTGTTGATGTCACTATTGCCACTAATCCGGTGGAAGTCTTCTCTGTACCTGCTCTGCCTAATCAAAGCAGTTTATGGCGAGAAGTTAAGACTGCAGGTAAATATGCATATGCTGTAAGTGAAGGTGGTGGCGGTGTGATCATCGTTGATCTGTCCAATTTACCAGCCGGCATCAATTATAAACACTATTACGGTGATGGTGCAATCCTCAATCAGATTACATCTGCACATACAATTGCTGTTACAGATGGTTATGCCTACATTTTCGGTACTGGCAATGGCCTGGCGAATGGTGGTGCTGTTATTTGTGATTTATCTGATCCCTGGAATCCAACGTATGTAGGACAGTATAATTTGCAATACATCCACGATGGTTATATCCGAAACGATACTTTATGGGCCGGTGAAATTTATGCCGGACAGTTCAGCGTAATTGATGTAACCAATAAGGCGAATCCTGTGTTGCTGGTTAATAAAACCACACCCGGACAATTCTGTCATAATACATGGCTTTCTGATAACTCCCGTTATCTCTTTACTACTGATGAAATTACCGGCGAACCACTTGGCTCCTTTGATGTTAGTGACATCGGTAATATCGACCTGATTGACACCTATTATACCGACAGTATGCCTCAGGAAGAAGTTCATAATGTTCGTGTGCTGAATGATTTTCTAATTAACCCTTCTTATGGAAGTCAGATGGTAATTTGTGATGCTGCCCGTCCAGATAATATCATTGAAATTGCGAATTATCCTACGGGTAATTTCTTGTGCTGGGATGCTTCACCATATCTTCCAAGTGGAAATATCATAGCTGCAGATGTTGATGGTGGGGTTTATGTATTTGAACCGAATTACACTCGAGCATGTTACCTCGAAGGCAATATTATAGACAGTATCACCACTATTCCGCTAAACAATGTTCAGGTTAAAATTATAGGACCGGATAAAGTAAAATTGAGTAATCTTATTGGTGATTATAGAACGGGCCTGGCTCTCGCAGGTACGTACGACGTGGAATTTAAAAAGCTTGGATATAAAACCCAACTTTTCCAGAGTGTATCTCTCGCAAGCGGACAATTAACTACACTGAATGTAGAAATGGTGCCTTTTGTACTTACAGGAACCGTTCTTGATGCCACAACAACTCAGGTTATTCCCGGTGCCGATGTAATGGTAACTAATGGTATTGATACAACCTATACTACTACCGACGGTAGCGGAATATTTACAATTACCAATATGTCCTCTGGAAATCTGGACATACTTGTTACCAAGTGGGGATATGTTACCTTTTGCCAATCCATCTTTGCGGATGGCTCAGTTCCTTTTTCAATTTCACTGCAGCATGGGTATTATGATGATTTTTCTACCGATCTGGGATGGACTGTTAACTCATCTACGACCAGTGGTGAATGGGAGCGCGGTATCCCTGTAGGAACTACACTTGGTTCATTACCCGGAAATCCTGGCGTTGATAGTCAGTCTGATTGTTCCAACTATGCGTTTGTAACCGGCAACGGTGGCGGTAATGCTACATTTGATGATGTCGATAATGGTGTGACTACTCTGGTTTCTCCGGTGATGGACCTCACCACATACACTGATCCATACATCAATTATGAGAGATGGTACCAATGTCCTTCTACCACTTCTGCCGCAAATATGGATACATTATTCATCAAAATCAGCGATGGAATCAACACGGTAAACCTGGAACAAATTACTCTGGCCGATGCAAATCCCGGAACCTGGGTTAATGCCAGTCTTCGTTTGAGTAATTATCTTACTCCCGGTGCTGCCATGCAGTTAAGTATTCGTATCTCAGATTTCGCCGCAAGTCAAACAATTCTTGAATGTGGATTTGATAAATTCAGTGTGACCAATGGACCACAATCTATTGATGAAAATTACAGTGCTTCCTCTTTCCGATTATTCCCGAATCCGGGAAATGGAATCTTTAAAATTGTTTTAAATGAGGAACTCCGTAAAACTGCGAATCTGGTTACAATAATGGACTATACCGGACGAATCATATACAGTAAAGCGACGAATTCTATCAACTCCGAAACATTCGGCGACGAATCAATCCCATCCGGCTTATACATTGTTGGAGTTTATAGTGACGGACAATTAATTGGAAATCAACGCCTTATTAAAGTGAACTAAAAAGATTTTATCCGATAAAAGGCAGTTGTTCACTCTGGACAACTGCCTTTCTTTTTTATGCAGAATCAAGTTGTACCTTTGAGCCATCTTGGATATGCAAAATAGCCGAAAGTTCCTCTTGTTTCTGCTCTGCTGTTGCGGATCATTGGCGTATGGACAAACCAAATCTACCCTCAAACCTTTGGTAGAAACAAAATTTGAGTATCAGATTTATAAGGAAGGATTTGATTCAGTAAGTGCCGACTGGCCTACACTTTCTAATTCAGAGAATTTATTGCTGGTTCAGGATGGCGAATATATTTTGCAACGTAAATCGAAATTGTCTCCTTTTGCCGCAATGGGAGATCTGAAGCAGCAACCGGAATCTTTTCGCCTTGTTACTTCACTCAAGCTGGTGAAGAGCAGTATTGAAGAAGGAAGTCTTGGTTTTATTTTCATGGCTCAGGAAGGTGGTACAGGTGGATTTATTTTTGAGATCAACAAACTTCAGCAATACCGACTCCGTCAATTGACTCCATCCGGCTATGCTTACATGACAGGTAATTCAAAAGATGGTGGATGGATGAAGTCGCAATTATTGAAGCCTGTAAATTTTGCCAACCTTGTTGAACTGCGAACACATGATAAAAAGTATGATTTGTATTTGAATAATACATTGCTTCTTTCGTTTACCGAGATTGCTTATAAGTCAGGCAGCACAGGTTTTATAATTGGACCGGGCACAATGGGGAAAGTCGATTTCGTGTATCTCTTCACCAATGAAAAACCGGCTGACGGAAATATTGTTGGTAACAATCCTGACGCATCCACCGGCGAAGCAGATGTAATTGCATTGGCTGAATCCATCATTGAGTTAAAAACGCAACTCAACAAAGCGCAGGCCGAAAACGATCAACTAAAGGAACGTATCGAATCGTTCAAAGGCAGCGAGAAAGAAACGGTAAAGCTCAAAGCAGATTATGATGCCCGAATAGCCACTCTGGAAAAGCAGCTGTTTCAGCGAAGATTAAGCTTTGACAGTTTGATTCTTATTAACCAGGATTTATTGAAATACAAGGAAATGGTTAAGGGTAACGATGGCGGCGACCTGGTAATCACCCTTTCCAAAAATCTGAAAGCAGAAAAATTAAAGTCTGATGAGTTGATGAAACAAAATCAGGCCATGAAAGATTCCATACAGGTATTAAATGCATTGCTGAAAAATCCCAATGGTAAAACATCAGGTGCAGGAAATTCCAATTCCAAACCGGCAAATAATAACGACAAGGTATTTATTTTGCCCAAGGAGAATTAATTGTTTGTCAGGTAAAACTCAATCGCATGTCCATTCACGGAGAAATAAAAAAAATCACAACGCATACTCTGCAGGAAATGAAACGCCGCGGAGAGCCTATTGCGATGTTGACTGCCTATGATTATAGCATGGCGAAGATCATTGATGCAGCGGGCATGGATGTGATTTTAGTTGGTGATTCAGCCAGTAATGTGATGGCAGGACATGAAACCACCTTGCCCATTACACTCGATGAGATGATATATCATGCAGCGGCAGTAGTACGTGCTGTACATCGTTCATTGGTGGTGGTAGATCTTCCTTTCGGTTCCTATCAGGGTAATTCGAAAGAGGCACTTGCTTCTGCAATTCGTATTATGAAGGAAACCGGAGCACATGCTGTAAAGCTGGAAGGTGGTCGCGAAGTGAAAGAAGCTATTGAGCGTATTTTATCTGCCGGTGTACCGGTGATGGGGCATTTGGGATTAACGCCTCAGTCGATTTATAAATTTGGCACCTATGTTGTTCGGGCTAAAGAAGAAGCTGAAGCGCAACGATTGCGGGAAGATGCAGAGTTACTGGAAAACCTCGGTTGTTTCAGTATTGTACTTGAAAAAATCCCAGCCCTCCTTGCCAAATCTGTTTCAGATGCAGTGAAGATCCCAACTATTGGTATTGGTGCAGGTAATGGAACTGATGGTCAGGTATTGGTGTTGCATGATATGTTAGGCATTAACAAGGATTTTAATCCACGCTTTTTACGCCGGTATATGAACTTGTTCGATGATATCAAAAATGCTGCTGAGCATTATATTTCCGATGTGAAATCAAAAGATTTTCCGAACGAACAGGAACAATATTAAGCTGCGTGGGTCATCCTGAAATTCTTTACGAGGACAACCATATAGTGGTAGTCAACAAACTGCCTGGTGAAATTGTACAGGGTGATAAAACCGGCGATGTACCTTTGTCGGAGAAAGTAAAGGAATATATCAAAGAGAAATATCAGAAACCGGGAGCTGTATTTTTAGGAGTTGTACATCGAATAGATCGTCCTGTGAGTGGTGTGGTGATTTTTGCAAGAACCAGTAAAGCGCTGGAACGAATGAATAAACTTTTTCGGGAGAAGGATATTCGGAAAACGTATTGGGCAGTAGTCAAGAACAAACCTCCTCTGCCAGGTGATTCATTGGTGCGATATCTGGTGAAGAATGAGAAACTAAACAAGAGTTTTGCCAGTCTACAACCCAAAGCAGGAGCCTTGGAGAGCATGCTTGATTATGCGCTTCTCGCCAGCTCTGACACCTATCATCTGTTAGAGATCAATCCACAAACAGGCCGACATCATCAGATTCGTGTTATGTTGGCAGATATTGGTTGTCCGATAAAAGGTGATTTGAAATATGGCTTCAACCGCAGTAATCCCGATGGCTCGATCCATTTGCATGCACGAAAAATCAATTTCATACATCCTGTCTCCGGTGAAGCGGTGGAAATAACGGCCCCTCCTCCTATTGCTGATCCACTTTGGAAATATTTCAACCAACAGCTTCAGCAAGATGCCTGAAAAGAAAAAGCCCCTCACAACATTGTTATGAAGGGCTTTAATTTGTGGAGCCGGTGGGATTTGAACCCACGTCCAGCCAGGGAATCAACAAGCTTTCTACATGCTTAGTTTAGCTTGGATTGTAGGGAAAACACACGGTGCTATACTGACCAATGTCTTCCTTAGTTCTTTTATCTCGCTATACCGTCAGAACTCCGATACAGCCAGTTTGCCATTGTGATGCCTAAATCCGCCGCCCGGCAAACGGGAGGCGATGGTAAGGCAGCTCGTTCAGACTCCTGGAGCCTGAATTAAGCTAATCTACTTGGTAGATTAGGCAGCAAGCGCATAGTTGTTTTCGCCATTTAGACGAGTGGACGTGCGTTTTAAGGGACAACATCCCTGGCCCTGCATGCTTACCTGCTAACTGCTCCTCCTGTCGATTCCTGTCGACCCCATATATTAAGAACTGTCGCAAAGATAGCAAGAATTGTTCCAGCCTATCGTATTTGTCATTACGGCAGTGATTGAGTACCCTATTATACCATGTTCGCTTAATTTCAATCGAATTGTAGGAATCATTTGGGCGTACGTCGAAATTGTTTTCATCTGGTTTCACCGAAATCTGACGTTTTTGGAGAAATTCTTACTGTTCAAAAAACTTCAAAAGCCCCAATTTCATCCGATTCAGGGTGGTGAAATACTCGTTCAGTTTCAATAATACTTGGTTGAACATCTAATTTTTCCCGCTCGGAATACTTCTTGTAAAACCCTCATTTATAGCTTGATATGGGTAATTAGTTGTTGTAACTTTGAATAATAAATTCTACACAATGAAACTAATCTCTGCCCTTGCTCTCTTTCTTTTCTTCCTGCTAAAATCATCTTGTTCTTTCAGCCAAACAAATTCCCGTTATATATTCATAGAAGTACCTGGTTTAACTACTGATAGAGGCTTCCCGGAGTTTAATCAACTTTTATCCGGACTGGAGCAAGTCAATCATATTCAGTACTGCCAGAAATTGGGCGTGGCCATAATTAATGTGAAAACGCCTTCAGAAGGTTTTGAAAAGACCATCTCCATCATTTTAAGGAAATCGAATTATAAGTTTTTTATAAAGGAACCGGTGCCTATTGAAGCATTGATTTCACCATGTCAGTTGCCTGATTAATTCAACTGTTTGCTGAAACCAATATCACCTTCCCTCCTTAACTATCTCCCATGAAAAAAATCTTCTCCCTTATACTGTTTATTGTTTCCGCTACTTCGTTAAATGCTCAAATCACAACGCTTATTTCACCAACGGGTGATGGTGGCTTTGAAACAGGAACTACCTTTTCTGCCAATGGTTGGACAGAAGTAAATACTGCTCCTCTACAAACAAATCAATGGTTCCTTGGAACAGCTGTCGCGGGATTTACCGGAGCGAGATGTGCCTATGTTGGTACAGCTGCTACTAATAATAATTACAACTCAAATATTGCTTCAGTTGTTCACCTTTACCGGGATGTAGTTTTCCCTGCCGGACAAAATTTGATTCGTTTGAACTTCAGATGGAAATCCAGAGGAAGAGCGAACGAAGATATCATGAAAATTTATCTGGTTCCTTCAACTTATACCCCGCTCGCTGGAGTACTTCCTCCGGCTGTCTATTTGATTGGAGATGATTACCGCAATAATACAACATGGGTAAATGATTCAATTGATTTGGATTGTGCACTTTCCGGTTCATCACAGCGATTGGTTTTTACCTGGGTGAATGATGCTGCAAATGGAAATAATCCTGCCATTGCACTCGACAATATAAAACTGATAACAGATGGTGTTACTGATTGTATGAATGCTCTCGGTTTGGGTGTTTATGGTGTGGGTAGTTTGCCTTACAACTCGGGCCCGGGCACTACTTGTGGCAAGGATGATGATGTAGATGATTTAAATGCACCGGTATGTGGTGATCCAAATTATGTGAGCGATGAAGATGTTGTTTGGGTATTTACTCCAACTTCAACAGGTCAGATGAGTATTGATTTGAATGCTCCTGCTGCCAATGCAACAGGTTTGCAGTTGTTTGATGGATGCCCGTTTGGTTCGTGTAATGGTGTTCAGGCTGTTTGTGTAGCTTATGTTCAGGATCCCGGCGGTAGTAAATCGATTTGTGTGGGTGTGCAGG
This sequence comes from Bacteroidia bacterium, assembly GCA_017995075.1. Lineage (GTDB taxonomy): Bacteria > Bacteroidota > Bacteroidia > AKYH767-A > OLB10 > JAJTFW01. The sequence goes on from JAGOJO010000093.1 coordinate 9,742, forward strand.
CTGGTCATACATATTTTCTTGTTTTGGATGGAGATGGTGAATGTAATGCGTATGATAATCTCTATCTGTCAGGGGTTACCGCAGTCCTTCCTGGTACTACATGTGCAAACCCGATAACAATTGGCACATTACCGGCTTCTTTTCTAAATGAATCTACTGCTTGTATGAATGATGATTATAACTCGTCAACTACAGGAGGATGTTCTTCTATTTATATGTCTGGAGAAGATAAAGTGTATATGTACAATAGCCTTGGGGGAGAATGTATTGGTATAACACTATCGAATGTTTCTACTCCGAATATAGGCTTTCAGGTGTATTATGGTTGTCCGGGAAGTGGTGGTACTTGTATTACCAGTTATGGTGGTAATAGCGTGGTAGTTGGAAGTCTGACTTTAGCAAATCCGGGTACTTATTATATCATCGTAGACTCGTGGGCTCCGCCTTCATCGGTCGGTTACGATTTATTCATCACTTCTTTTGGAGCGGGTGCTCCGAATGATCTTCCTTGTAATGCTCAGCTATTGCAAAACGGTGTTTATACCTTGGGCAATAACAACTGCTCATCAGGTGCTGGTGAACCTTCTTCTCCTGCCTGCTGGTCGAATACTGCTATGAATTCCGTTTGGTTTAAAGCAGTAGTGGGTGCTGCAGGAACAGCGTTTATACAAACACAAACACTGACGCTAACAGATACGCAACTTGAAGTTTTTCGTGGTACATGTGGTGCGTTAACTGCTGTGCCGGATGGATGTAATAATAATGGTATTGCAGGTTGTAATGGAATTACGGCAGCTTCCAGTTTAACATTAACCGGTTTAACACCGGGCGAAACATTATTTATTCGGGTTGATGGTGTGTTTGATCTGACCGGAACATTCAACATCATTTTCTCGGATGCGCCTTTAACCGCTGGATTTAATCAGCAGGATTGTCTCGGTGCTATAAATGTTTGTTCCCCTGTGATTAGTCAACCAACCAGCTTCTTTGGTTGTGGGTTGATTGGTGAGATTCCGCCTCCGGGAAATATCAGCAATCCTGCCGCTAATGTTAGCAGTGGAAATTCCGGATGTCTGCTGGCTGCTGAATTAAATATTGTCTGGTACATCATTAATGTTTCCTCTAATGGTACACTTAAATGGACACATAATCACCCGACAGGTTTTTACGATTGGATACTCTATGATTTAACCAATAATTCCTGTTCGGATATCTCTAATAATTTATTGCCTCCTGTTCGCTGTAACTGGAATGGAGCTGCTTCTACTTCATGTGGTATGCAGAATCCGATTCCTGTGGGTGCATCTCCTTTTAATTTTGAAGCCCCTTTGGCAGTAGTGGCCGGACAAAAATTCGCGTTGGCATTGTCGAATTATAGTGGTACAAATGGTGGATTTACTTTGGATTTTTCGGGATCTACGTGTGGGTTTGGCTCATCAGCAACGATTGCATGGAACGGAAATGTGAATACAACCTGGACAAATACTTCTAACTGGGGCGGTTGCAATATTCCTACTTGCGGTGTGGATGCAAATATTTTCCCTGCCTCAAATCAGCCTGTGATTGCTGCGAATACAACGATCAATTCCATCAATATTCTCGCTGGTGCAACACTGACAATTCAGCCTGGTGTTACGGTGAATGTTTGTGGTGATTTCAATAATTACGGAACCCTGATTGCCTCACCTACTTCCACCATCGTGATGAATAATGGTTCTGTTGTGCAGCATTTCACTGGAAATTTCACGGGAAGCAATAAGTTAGGTAATGTAACTTTATCAAAAGTGAATGGTACTGCCATCGCTAATGATGATCTGGATATAGCAGGAAACTTTCTCAATAGTGGCGCTTCCAGCATTTTTGATATGAACAA